>DAOUWY010000138.1 GCA_030666885.1 Methanosarcinales archaeon | reverse complement strand
TGGAAGTAAGTGTTCTAAGAGTTTCGCGCTCATCTTTAGTAAGTGTTACAATATATTTCTTCATATTCAATCCCCTTATGTTGAGTATGAAGAACATACATTAAATACTTTACAACATTATAGGATTGACTTGACACTAGCCAGGAAGGATATAAAAGAAATATAGATAGGATCCTTGCGAATTCCAGGATAAGCCAGGCTAACCGTGATATCCTCAAAAAATACGACACATACGGGAATCTTCAACAGCTAACCTTGGGCACCCGTGCAGCTCGGCTTATGGCCCTCAAACAGCTTGCATTATTCATAGACAAAGATTTCAAAGTCATGACTAAAGAGGATATCGATAACTTTTTTGTATCGCTTGGAGAACTGCAGCCAAAAACCTGGTCAACCAAAGGCGCATTTTTAAAATCATTCTTTAAATGGCTCTATAATTCGGATATATACCCGGCAAATGTGCGATGGATAAAAACCTCAGTAAAAAGCAAAGACAATAAACTCCCCACTGATCTACTGACAAAAGATGAGATTAACAGCATGGTAGATGCTGCGGACAACCTGAGGGATAGGGCCTTGGTCCTATTGCTCTATGAAAGTGCCTGTAGGGTTGGGGAAATTGCAACTCTGAGACTTAAGGACATTGTCTTTGATGAATACGGTGCTGTTATTATCGTAAATGGTAAAACAGGGATGCGGAGGGTAAGGCTCATTGATTATGTCCAGGATATAGGGAATTGGGTTAATAATCACCCCTTGAAACATGACAGAGAAAAACCCCTTTTCATCAGTCTATCTAATAGTAATTTTGGAAAAGAAATTAATGGTGCTGGGCTGGGAAAAATCATCAAATATCTGGCCAAAAAAGCCGGTATAGAAAAAAGGGTTCACCCGCACCTATTCAGGCATACCAGGTTAACTGAATTGGCAAAGGATTTCACAGAGTCGGAACTCAAGATAATAGCCGGATGGTCAGGGAGCAGCAGGATGGCTGGCGTCTATGTGCATCTAAGTGGTGGTGACATTGAAAAAAAGATGCTTGAAAAACATGGTCTGATTGAAAATGAAAATACTGCCCTGGAACCCTGTACCCAGATTTCTTATGCTGAGGTTATGGATAATAAGGATAACATCAGCTATAGAACTGCTGAACCAATAGTAATGGATCCTTATGCTCTTCAATTTGTCATATCAGGTGTAGTTCAGGAAGTCATGAAGAATCTTAGTATAATGAACAATCCCCCACTGAATGATAAAAAACGCATCCATGACAGTGTTAAAATCAGCTGTCAATAACTGTTTTTATGTGCAGTTTTCAATGAAAGCACATTTTTTACTTGTATTTATTATTCCATGCAATGCTTGATAAATAATTCATGGTTATAAAAATTGCTCTGAGATAATATTTATTTAAAAAAGATGCCACAATTATCCTGACTAGGACAATATCATTTCAGGTCTCAAAAAGTTTCACCTTTTGCGATCTATCATTTTTTAGTCACTTGAATTATTTCGAAATCAGTAAGCTCAGTGTAAATTTAACAGTTAAACATATTAAATCTGAGGTCTGAAAAGGTCTCCCAATTCAAGGGCAAAATAACAGAAAATATATTTACTACGCACCCCGGCTTTTAAGCTCTGCCAGGTTTTTTTATTTCCTCTATGAGTTCCATTTTCTCTTCTTCAATGATGAGTCATTCGCCCCATGCCTACCGTTCCACAATTTCATTTGCAGCATTTGTCGTATCATTTACCCAAATTTCGTAACATCTTTTTTGCCGCAATATTAGAAAACAGTGTAAATACGAATATTACGATACCTACCCACACAATAACACTTCCAACATCCTCAAAACCCGCCATCGTAAGCACCAACCCACTGCCAAGAATTATGAGGTTTACTTTGGTTAACTGCCTGTTTCGAGTAAGTATGGCAATATATTTCTGTCTTTCAGTCAAATTCTCCTTCTTCTCAGGTTTCACAAAGATCACATCCTGTTAATTTACTTCAATTAATTCATCAGCTGCTTTTTTCAATCTGTTAAGGACCGCAGCCCCAATCCCGTCGATCCCCATCGAACCGTCTGCTATGATCACATCTGTATCTTCCATATCCAGATATCGCAGACCAGCAAAAAGATTACTGGCAATTGCAGAGGCATCGTACCTGCTTCCCAGCAGGAACACCCCATCAGACGACACATATCCGGCCATCTCTTTAGCCCAGGCAGTCTCACCGGTCACCAGCAGCCCCACCCGGATATTCCTATGCCCGTACTCCCTGGCCAGCTCACATATCTTATCCACAACAGCACTGCTATTCCCCATAACCAGCACCAGTCTGGTCTCAGGCGAATAATGGGTATATTTCATGCCTGGTGACCTGACAATTTCACCTGCACCGGCTGGCCTGTCAGTATAACCAATAAGCACCTCACTCACGTATTCCCTTATCATATCAATACTGACCCCGCCCGGTCTTAGCAGCACAGGAATGTCCGGGGTCATATCCAGTACAGTAGATTCCACACCCACGCGCACAGCCCCGCCATCGATCACCGCATCGATCCTGCCAGAAAGGTCAGAAATCACATGCTCTGCCCTGGTTGGGCTGGGCCTGCCCGAGATATTGGCACTGGGTGCGGCAATGGGCGTACCTGCCTCTTTTATCAATCCCAGGGCCAGGGGATTGTCAGGCATCCTTACCGCCACTGTATCCAGCCCGCATGTGGTGATGTCCGGCACAATATCCTTACGCTTGAATATCATGGTAAGGGGGCCGGGCCAGAAAGCATCCATCAGGTCACGGGCGCTGCCAGGTACATCACTTGCGATCACATCCAGTTGCTCTATGTCTGAAATGTGTACGATAAGTGGATTATCCTGAGGCCGCCCTTTTGCCTTGAAAATCTTGCGAACCGCATCCGGGTTTAAAGCATCTGCACCCAGGCCGTATACGGTCTCAGTGGGAAATGCAACTGTGCCGCCATTTTTAATGATCGCGGCGGCTGTCCTGATAACCTCTTCCAGGTTGTTAGTGCCTATTTTAAAAACATGTGTACTGCTGTTCATTGTCCTGTAAGAAGTAAATTTAATTGCCCTGTGCCGGTTCGATGTGGTATTCACAGACAAAATCCTGTTTCGTAGGTTTGTATCCCAGGTCGATATATTCTTTCAGCATTGAAATTGCTCCAAATAAATCAGGTACTAGTTAATGCCTGCCTCCTAAAATAAGGTTTGTGAATCCTGCAATGACTGCTCTGCCAGTTCTATTCTATGGGCTGCCAGCTTATCTCGCTGTTACTTGTCACCGGCAGCAATTATCCGGGCAGCCAGTCCTGCAATGGTATATTCGATACCGGATTAATCAAATATCCCGATGGTTTTTTCTGAAATATCCCGGTCAGGTTTGCTTCCAAGTAACACTGCTACGTCAATCATCATGTATAATCTCTCAAGTATCCAGCAATATGAGAATATATGATAACTTATTTAAATTTTGACATATTCATTAAGAAAAAAAAGAGGTGCAAGTATGGATTGTCCGGTATGTGAATCACCTATGAAAGAGGTAGAACGGTATGGTGTGGATATAGATATATGCCCTGAATGCAAGGGCGTCTGGCTGGATAGAGGCGAGATCGAAAATATCGCTGCGGTAGAACTGCAACCCGTGTGGACTATTGGAGTCATAAAAGAGACTTTTTTAGAAAAGTTGGAAAAATATATATAGTTATTTTCCAGATTAAAACACAGGAGGATCACTCAAATGCCCGGCAGATTAAATGAAGAACAAATAAAGCGCTATTCACGCAACATCATGCTCCCGGAAGTGGGCAAAAAAGGCCAGCAAAAACTACTTGACTCAAAAGTGCTATGCATCGGTGCCGGAGGACTGGGTTCTCCGGTCATCCAGTACCTTGCCGCCTCTGGAGTAGGCACGCTTGGCATCGTGGATGACGATGTGGTGGACATGAGCAACCTGCAGCGCCAGGTTATACACGGCGGGAATGTGGATAAACCCAAAGTGTACTCGGCAGCCGGGTTCGTGGAAAAACTGAACCCCGACGTAAAGGTCATACCCTATCAGACCCGGCTGGATGCCGGAAATATCATAGATATTATCAAGGATTATGAAATAGTGTTGGACTGTTCTGATAATTTCGCCACACGGTATATGGTGAACGATGCCTGCGTGCTGACAAACACTCCTCTGTCACATGGCAGTATCTTCAGTTTCGAGGGGCAGGTCACAACAATTATCCCGGGAGAAGGACCTTGCTACCGCTGCCTTTTCGAACATGCGCCACCCCCGGGCGTGGCCCCCTTAAGCCATGAAGTGGGAGTGCTGGGTGTGCTGCCTGGTATCATTGGTGTTATCCAGGCTACCGAGGTGGTAAAATACTTGCTTGGTATCGGTGAACTGCTAATGGGCAGGATGATATATTACGATGCCATGTACATGACCTTTGATGAGATCAGGATATGTAAGAACCCACAGTGTCCCGTGTGCGGTGAGGACCCAAAGATCGATCAAATACAGGAAGATATCTATTGTGGATCGTGCAAGATATAAAAAATATACCTGAATGCGCTAGCCACTCTATTTGGAGAGAAACAATGTTATCCAATCAATAATAGGGATTTCTGAAATGGAACTTATTTTGCAATATTGGATTATGTGTCTTTTACCTATAGAGGCTGTCTAACAATTACTACCAGTAATAATTTTCCTGCTTATTTTTCGATTTAAAGCCCTAATCGATCTACTTATTCTTCTGATTTTGAATTGTTGGACAGCCTGTATGAATTTCAACCAGTATTCTTTAGCAGCTGCACAACCTGGCTTGGATATGGATAGAATAAGAAGATTGTTACTTCCTTTACCACCACAACCCGAACAAAAAACCATCGCCGCCTACCTTGACACCAAAACCGCCCACATTGATCGCATCATCGAAAACATCAATACCCAAATCGAAAAACTAAAAGAACTGCGCAAAACCCTGATTAATGATGTCGTCATAGGTAAAAAATCAGTACGATATTTTTTAAATCGCATTGGCGCCTAATTTTAGTAATTAGGTGGTTATGGATTTTATCAGCAATTAAAGAGCATAATTCTCTATAACCTCAGTCAATACGGTCGGACTGAAATCAGAGGCATCGACCAGAATGCTCAGGCTTTATCCTTCAATCAGTGTACAGAAAATAAAACTATAATTCAAGCCTAGTGTCAAGTCAAGCGTAAATCCCTTCTTCTATAAAGGAAGAAACTGAACACGAACTAAGTAATGGTGGTACATTCAATATACAAGTTGACCAAGTGACTGTTACCAGCAATAAAAATAGTGAAATAAGTGAATAGAATTCCGGCATTATAAATACAATTCATACAAATCCAATACGAAAAATTATAGAAGTATTAAGCATTTCATTTACAATTGCAGGAGTTATCTGGGGAATTATATATGCGATTTTATCAGAAATAGATTATGTTACTGCAATGAGGGAGTGTCTGATAATTTTTAGTTTTACTTACATTTTAATTTTATTTGTTTCAGCAAAAAAAGATAAAACTATTTAGCATGAAAGTACCCTTGGGTCCTTTCATTTTTTTGTGCTTTTTTTTCGAAAATTTTCTTTTACTTTTTCTTCCTTCTCCCCCGGCCCCCCCGGCCACCCCCCCAGTCCGATACCCAGAGCCAGCACAAATACGAACCCCGTCCCCAGGTAGGTATCATTCCCCGTATACGCCGCCGAAGTCACCCCCTTCCCCGCCGACAGCACATAGAACAACGTACC
>DAOUWY010000381.1 GCA_030666885.1 Methanosarcinales archaeon | reverse complement strand
TTCATAAACAGGAAAATGACCTCGGTACTGGACGTACTTGAAACAGGAAACGGTAAACTCCTTGCAAATATGAGGGAAATACCTGCTTCAGCTAAAGAGCATGCTATTGAGGTCCTTGAAAAGGCCAAAGGTATAGATATCAACGGCCTGATCGGAATAGGTAACCCCGGCAGTCCAATATTCAAGGCTCCTGTCGCCTCGGGAAAGATAGGATTACCCATATACGCTGGCCTGAATTGTATTGTGGCAATGGAAGAAAGCGGTATTGATGTGTCGGTATTTCCCATATCCAGGATGGCTAATTATAAAAATATGACCCGGCTGTAGTTATTCTATGGAAATACGGGAAGGTTTGCCGGACGATCTTGGAAGATTGATCGATTTCATGGAACTGGTCGACCATGAGTTTGTCCCGCCACTGTCCTTGCGTCCTGGCGGTATATACGGTAGGATATCGGGTACTCTTGCTAAGGCGGATTCTAATTTTCTTATTGGTGAATCAAATGGAAGATTGGTTGGTGTCGTGGGATACTGGAAGAACTGGAACGGGATAGAAAAAGTAATGGGGGAGGCATATATTTCATTTATTGCTGTTCATCCCGGGCACAGGGGGCAGAATATCGCCAGGTTGCTGGACCGGGCACTTATACAAAAACTATGGTCTGACGGGATGACGCATGTCAACGTTACTACATGGTCCACAAATCCTGGTGCATACCGGATGTACCAGCGGCTGGGCTATGTTGTATCAAAGACCTTAAAAGACCACCGGGGGCCGGGCGTGGATACAATATATTTCATAAAAAGTCTCAAGTGAACCGTGATATCAGGCAAGAGCTTTTTTTATCAGGCTGGCATATACTGAACTATCCACTGACTTTCCGGCCCATACCCGCTTCACATCACAGTTATGGATAATGGCGGTCAGGGGCATTTTTTTATCTTCATCTGGTGCGCCCTGGAATAGTACGTGATAAAGGGCTCCTGCCGGATCGTCTTCGCTTATCTCGAATATGGATATGGAATCACCGTACTTTTCATCCACGACCCGGATGTTGGTTTCATTGGCCAGGCATATTTTGCAGGTATCCTCTCGCTGGCGGTCACGCATGATGTTGAGTAAAACAGGTTTTGGAACTGCGCAGATGGCTTCTACCACCTGCTCAAGAGGGGCATATCGAGACCCGACCAGGTTATCCACACTGTCCCCTAACTGCTCCATTACCTCATTACCGGATATGGAATGCTTAGCGGCAAGTGATTCGACCAGCCTGGTTTTAAAGGATTGTCTGTGTTCGTCGAGTTTTTTTTGCAGGTTCAATAATACCACGCACCTGACATGGATGTATTGATAGAAATCCTATTGTATAAATAAATTACATTTTCCAAATTGGGTTATAGATCCAATTCACTCAGTGCCACAGCCGGACATCCAACCTTGTTTAAATGCTTGGCAAGCTTTGATGGCCTGTTCCCTCCCGGGTGATATACCAGTGTAGCTTCTGGCTCTATAGCATCATAAAACGTACATGAAATTCTTCGAATAACATGCACAAAAAGATGAAAGAACCCA
>DAOUWY010000176.1 GCA_030666885.1 Methanosarcinales archaeon | reverse complement strand
TGGATTTGCACCAACTGGCGAGTATGAATTTATCTCGGCACTCCCGTGTCATCAGTACGATCCGTGTTCTATCACAATATTGCTCTTAACTGATGACACATGTATTGGAATCATATTGTACATTAACTTTATCGGTAAACCGCCTTTATTGGAACAGGATTATGAGGTTCAATATATTGGATGCTGTCAATGACCTGAAAGTCAAAATATCAAATGCAGAGAAACTAAGTATTAATGAAATGTCCAGACAGCTTGTTTCAACAGGTTTTAAATGTATAAGATGCGGTGAATGCTGCCGTGCCAGGTCTGGTGATAACACAGTAATCCTGTTCCCGGATGAGATACGGCTGATAATAGACACCTATGGGATGACCCCCAACGAGGTTTGTGAACCATCAATACCCCAGTTCATCGATGAGCGCGGCATCCTCCATTGTTTTGAATGGGTGCTAAAAAGGCACAGCAGTGGGGATTGTATATTCATCCAGGCTGACAATACCTGTAGAATATATCAGCAAAGACCATGGATATGCAGCACATACCCGTTCTTCCTGGGATTTACAAATGGAGCCGCAAAACCTGATATAATGGTATCGGAATGCAAAGGGGTGGGAAGACAAATTAACAACGATGATGCCCTGAAGCTTGCCAAACTGCTTAAGGGTAGGCTTCTGGCTGAGATCACTGAAGAGATCAGGTTATTGGAAAACCTTGAAGGATTTGAGGATTGGGAACCCACCAGGTTTTATTCCAGCAAGGGACATCATGGATATACTATTGCAGTGCATGACAGTAGCGGTATGACTTATATCACGGATTGATAGAATCACAAAAACATTTTTAAAAATCAATATTTAATAATTAAAGATAGTATTATATTTGTTTCGAAGTGTAAAGGTTTAAATATCATAAAGATGTTTAGTGATTTGTGAATTAAATGAAAATTAGAGTAGTAAGTTCTAAGGATGAAATTGATACGCTGAACAAAGATGAAGAGATGATACATCTCACATTCAGGCCGTCAAATAAGGATATAATGATCCTGGCAAACATGTGCCCCAAACTAAAGGCGATACATGTTGCCGGTTCATTTATGAAAACCATATCAGACTCCACCAGGATGTTCCTGGAAATGCAAAATGTAGCTTTACTGGAAGGGGATGTATGGGGACATAGGAAAGATATAAATGAGTACTATGAGATAAACCCCGCATTCTTTGAGAAAGTAAAAGCATCAAGAGCTGAAGGGCTATCCGACGAACAGATCATTGATAAGTTCGAACGTGAAAGCCAGATGGACAGAGACCTGATAAGATTCCTTATAAAATAGCTGCGACCAATAATGGTTGCGGTTTTTTAGGGCAGATTCCCCTCGCCACTGAGCTCATGCTGGCGCTCGATACTCATCTTAATAAGTATTTTGAAGAGGTTTTTCACTTCACCTGAATCAAGTCCGCATTCGGTGGCGATATTTGCAACCCTTTCCATGACTGCCTGATTCTGTTTCTCATCATTGATAGGAAGACTTTCATGTTTCTTTGCTTCAAGTACATCCCTGGCCAGGTTAGTCCTGTTCCCTATTAACCTGATAATCTCACGGTCGATGTTCTCAATCTCTATTCTAATTTCGGAAAGTTTTTTCATAGGAAACACTACCGTTGTATCTTTGCACCACTATTATTTATCTTTGTCCTTATAACTCTTCCATCCAGTGCCGACCAGGCATCAGCCAGTTCACCGGCCTGTTCCCCGCTCGCCAATGCAGTATATGCAGGACCGGTGCCTGACAGACTCACACCTTCAATACCTGTTTCCAGTGCCATCATCATGGGTTCAGGGTCGAACCCTAAAGCACTGCAGTACAAGAAACCGTTTAAGGTCATAGCCTTTCTATATTCACCCTTGATGCAGAGTTCGTATGCAATATTCACCCAGGGAGCGATCAACCTTGAGCGCCCTACATCTGTTTGTGAGCTGTATGCCACTGTTTTGGGTACATAGATCATCACTTCAGAATCCAGTTCTTCCCATAATATCAAGGTTGACGACCTGTTGTCTGTGACCACCACACCACCCAGCATCGATGCTGCTGCATCATCAAAAGCACCGGTAATGGTAACCCCCGCATCCTTTGCAGCCTGTACACCGATAAGGGCAGCATCTACGGGCTCCATACTTTCACCGATGGCATCCAGGGCTGCCAGTACCGCAGCATTGGCAGCCGCACTGCTGCTCTTGAGGCCCGACGCAATAGGTATCTCGCTTGAAGTTGTTACTGTGGCACCACCCTGGTAACCGAATTGCTTGAACACCAGTTCGACACATCTTTCGATAAGTCCGGAGTCACCTCCTTCTTTAATGGTTCCGGTAATCCTGCCATCACCATCTAGCCTGACATTTGCATTTGTCTTTAAGTCTATCCCGAAGGCTGAACCTTTCCAGGTAGCTATGGCATTAATTATCGTACCTGCGCCTGGAGCACTGGCATATCCTGTCGTGGTCATAGATAGTAAGACATTCTTAAATGCAGCCGTTGCCTTCTATGTGCGCGTATTTTTCATAGACAGGACAATTGATATAGTTATCATCGCCGGAGCAGTACATTTCTATTTCATCAGCTTTTGGCTTATGGAATTTCGGATCCATTTTGCACCATACACCTGATAAATAGGGGCAGCCTTTTGTCAAATAGTTCACCTCAACATGAATTGATAATTATATTCTTGTTTTTAAATGATATAGTCATAAAATGATGTGATATAATATATAAATATCAGCCCCATTTCTCAATCGCCTTTTCAAGTTCAGGGTGGTTTTTGGCATATTCGTTCGCAGACGTTCCTTCCACCCAGGCATCCACTGCCTGGCGCATGGCCCTGGCACCAGAGGTAGTACCTCCCGGGTGTCCGTGTACGCCGCCGCCTGCCTGTACAATGCAGTCCATACCGTAGCCGTCCAGATTGGGTGCCACGTTTAGCGGGCTTAAGCCGCCTGAGGCAACAGGGAATATACCTTTAAGACCTGACCACTCGCCCCTGAGGGCATCCCGGCAGCGGTCGTTCTCTGTGGTGTCAATATCCATCTTACCATGGTAGCTTCCGGTATGCAAATTGGTACCGCCTGCCATCCTGACCAGCTTTGATATTACAAGCATGGAAATACCGTGCTTCTTGTTACGTGTCATGACACCATGCATGGTCCTGTGCACATGTATCGGGACATCGATGTTGGCAGACAGTTCCTGCAGTGCATCAAATCCTGATGTCAGCACGTCCACCATAACCATATTGGCACCCAGTTCAACTGCTTTACGAGCCCTTTCCACTATCTGCGCTGCCCCTGTGGTCACGTTGACAGCATAGAATACCTTCTGTCCGGTCTGGTTCTCGGCCTTGTCCAGCATATCCATGACCCTTGACAGCCTTTCCTCCAGGGGACAGAATTGCTGGTCTGTCAGGGTCTCATCATCCTTTATCAGGTCAAGACCGCCCAATGCAGCGTTATATGCCACCTGTGCCGTCTGCTTTGGGTCCAGGCCAACCTTTGGTTTTATGATCGTACCCACGAGGGGGCGCTCATGCACGCCCAGGATGTTGCGGGCTTCCCTGATACCATAACGCGGCCCTGAATGTGCTTTTAACAGTTCGTCTGGAAAATCCACATCAACAAGCCTGATATTTTTCAGTGCGCCCAGGCCGAACAGGTTACCTGCGATAACAGACAGGTACTGTGGGATATTACCGGGTTCGAACAGTTCTACAGGGAATCCTATTTCAACATTGGTACCTTCAGCTTTCAGTACCCTTCCATCCAGCCGGTGTGCCGGGTCGCCTTCTTTTAAGGTGCTGACCTCTGTCCACGTGCCAGTTGACTGTTCGGCTGCAATGGCACCTGCCGCTTCTTTAATGGGCAGGTTTGTTTCAACATAACATTTTGTTACTACATCCATATTGTACTACTCCTATTACCGTACATTCCGGGCGGTCCTTTCCACAAGGTCTGTTCCGTATCCCACCAGTTCGGCGGTGCGTCCTGCTGTACCGGATTCTGCATAGATCCTGATAATCGGTTCAGTTCCGCTTGCCCTTATCAGTATCCAGCCGTCCGGATACCATAACTTGAGCCCGTCCGTGCGGTCCACCTTAACGTCCCCGACACCCCCAACATCGCTTACACCTCCTACACCCTCGGACATGTACTGGGTCAATAGCATTTCAACTACCTGTTTTGGGTCCTTTACATGTATCTTTTTCTTTGTATTGTGGTATTCAGGAATTCCCTGTTTCAGCTCTGAAAGCTTCCTGCCTCCTGCAATTATCTCAAGCATCCTGGCTGCGGTCATTGCACCATCCCGGCAGTACTGGAATTCGGGGAAGATAAGGCCGCCGTTGCCCTCACCACCGAATACCGCATCCGTCTCTATCATCTTACGGGCCACGTCTATGCTGCCGATGGCTGTCCACAGGAGCTCGCAACCCATTAATTCAGTTATGTCCCGTATCTTCAGCGACGAACTTACAGGGGTGACCACACTGCCTTTTTTCCCTTCGAGCACATGCCCGGCCATTATTGCAAGCAGGTCTTCTTCGTCGAGGAACTCACCCTTTTCATCCACGAATGCCACCCTGTCCGCATCACCGTCATGGGCCACGCCAAGGTCGGCTCCGGCTGTTTTTACAGTGTTCATAAGATCGCACAGTTCTTCTTTTGTAGGTTCTGGTGCCCTGCCTGGAAATGTGCCGTCGGGCTGGGCATTCAGGGTTATGACCCTGCAGCC
>DAOUWY010000332.1 GCA_030666885.1 Methanosarcinales archaeon | reverse complement strand
TGGTCTTGTTATTCACAAATACAGAATATTTATGAGAATAATCCTTCGCAGCATTATTCAGTGTGACCGTCACTGTACCCACATCCCCTGGCATAAGATATGCCGGGTCCACTGAGTAATCCACCATTACAGATGGCCGGACAGTGATGTCAGTATCGGCAGCTGAGACCTGTACCATTATCAATATTAATAAATATCCGATCATCCTTGTTATTTTCATACTACCATCCCATCTTTTATCCTTATTATCCGGTCGCATATATCTGCAATATCCTGTTCATGGGTGACCATTACAATTGTTATACCTTGTGAATTAAGTTTTTTGAAAATATCCATAATCTCTTCACCTGTCCTCGAATCAAGATTACCTGTGGGTTCATCTGCCAGGATGATGTCGGGCCTGTTGACCATTGCCCTGGCTATAGCGATCCTCTGCCGCTGTCCACCTGAAAGTTCAGGGGGCTTGTGTTTCATGCGGTCTTCCAGTTTCAGTTGTTCCAGGAGTTCTATTGCCCTGGCCTTTCGTTTTGCTTTAGGGATGTCCTGGTAGATCATAGGCAGTTCCACGTTTTTCAGGGCATCGAACCTGGCTATGAGGTTGAAGGTCTGGAACACAAACCCTATCTTCTTGCCCCGTATCCTGGCAAGTTCCATGTCAGAAAGGGCTGAGGTATCCACGCCGTCGATGAAGAACTTGCCATGGGTGGGCCTGTCAAGCAGGCCGATCAGGTTCATTAGTGTGGTCTTGCCGCTGCCGGATGGACCCATGATGGCAACGAACTCACCGCGCTTAATAGAGATGTTTATATTTTTAAGTACCGGGACTGCAAGTTTTCCAAGTTGATAGGTCTTATCGACTCCTTGTGTGGATAGTACATCTTCCATTTTTTACCTCAATTATTACCTCTAACCTGTTTTCATATACCGGATTATTTCGACTATAGCAGGCCGTTTTCCATACATAAGCAGCCCTACCCTGAACACCCTGGCAGAAGCTATTATTACGAAATAGACAGACACCATTAAAATAATTAAGCTTACTGCTATCTGGTAGAGCGCTACATCAGATACTCCCATACGTATGAGCATAGCGACAGGAGATGTTAACGGGAACATTGAAAAGAACATCGATAACGTCCCCTCAGGTTCGGTGATCAATACCTGCATGAAAAATATGGGTGCTATAGCCGGGAAAGTGAAAATTGGAATGAGCTGCTGGCTTTCACGCATAGAACCGCTTATTGCTCCCACAGCACCCATCATACTGGCAAATAACAAAAATCCAAGTACGAAATAGGCCAGTGACAGGATCAATAAAAAGGGATTGATGGATATGGCAAAAACATATATCAATCCGGCAAAACCCACTGACAGCCAGATCGCTATTTGCAGCAGTCCTACAGACCCCAGTCCGGCGATCTTTCCACTGAGCATTTCCATGGGAGTTACTGAGGATAACAGTATCTCGATTATCCGGCTCTCTTTTTCCTCTGCTACACTTTGGAGTAAATATCCGGAGGAGGTAAAAATTGAAATTAGCAGGAGTATACCGGTTATATATGGAAGGGCAAAATCTTCCAGCATATCGGATATTCCCTTTTCAGTAACTTCACCTGTGGTCTCAATAGAATATTGTTTAAATGTTATAGGATCCTTGACCCGCTGCAAGGTATCCTCATCCACCTTATCCCTGAGTAAGTTGTTTATCATCAATTCAGACAGTTCTTTGTGGGGAATGTCTGTTACTTTTCCCATCACATAAGATTCGACAATTCCGGTCTTGATATAATCTTCAGGGATGACAAGGTATCCTGATAATGTCCCGGATTCAAGGTCCTGTTTGGCAGCTGCAACATCCGGATATTGTGTGAATTTTATAATTGGATATTTTTCATTATTCGTGCCATCCAATTCGTGGGTTTTTGTAACTCCCGGAATTCCATTTGAAAAGATCATTGAGTCTCTTACTGTGATCTCGGCAGGGAATTCAAATGAATTTGATCTGTCAATGTAACCCAGGTTCAGATCTTCAGGTGATGATGTGCCTGCCAGTAGTAAGGGAACTAACATAATGAGGATAAAAAAAAGCGGGAAGCCTAATGTCATCAGTATGAATTCTTTTCGCTTTACAGTTTTCAGGAACTCGTATTTTGCTATCATTATGGTTTTATTCAACTGGATACCCCCTTGACAATTTTTATGAATATCTCATTCAAGGACGG
>DAOUWY010000179.1 GCA_030666885.1 Methanosarcinales archaeon | reverse complement strand
GATATAGACAGCGCCTTTTTAGCATTCTGTTCCACCATCAGGATGGTAGTCCCTGTGCCATTAATATCCTTGATCTCCTCAAACACGACTTCCCTTAACTTCGGGGACAGCCCTGCTGTGGGCTCGTCCAGCAGCAGTAACTGTGGCTCCGGCATCATTGCCCGGCCCATGGCCAGCATCTTGATCTCACCACCACTTAAAGTGGTAGCTCTCTGGTGCTTCTTTTCCCGTAGTACCGGGAAGATGTCAAACACCTCTTCTAAGACATCACCGATCTCCCGCTTGAGGAAAGCACCCATCTCCAGGTTTTCCATAACACTCAGGGATGGGAATGTATTTTTTTCCTGGGGCACAAATCCAATACCCCTGGCCACGATATTATGTGTGGTCATACCTGCAATGTCCTGCCCTTCAAAAAGTATACTACCGCTCCTGGGCTTTAGCATCCCGATAATGGTCTTAAGCAACGTGGACTTGCCTGCACCATTGGGCCCGATGATAGAAACTATCTCACCCTTTTCAATATGAATCGATACCCCGTTTAAGATATCTACGTCAGTATAGCCCGAGACTATCCCTTCCACCTGAAGTATGCTCATGGCCCGCCCCCCAGATATGCATCCAGTACCCTGGGGTCGTGCTTGACATCTTCGGGCGGTCCTTCAAGAATGATCCTGCCATGGTTCATGAAACTAAGGGTATCACTTACCTCGGTTATGAGCGGTATATCGTGTTCGATGATAAGAAACGTCATGCCCCTTTCCCTGAGTTCCTTGATACGCCCGACAAGTTTCCTTGCCAGGGTGGGATTAACACCTGCAAATGGTTCATCCAGCAGCAGCATCTTCGGGTCTGTCATCAGTGCCCTGGCCATCTCAAGCAGTCGCTTCTGGCCTCCCGAAAGAGCTCCGGCATAATCGTCCTTCATGTGCATCAAGTCAAAGAATTCCAGTATTTCGAGAGCTTTTTCAACAATTATTGCTTCTTCATATGCCACCTTTTTCGGGCGTAAAAATATGTTATGTATCTGCTCACCGCCTTGCATCTTGGGCCCCAGGAGTAAATTCTCCAGTACAGTCATCCTTGACAGTGCCTTGGTCAACTGGAAAGTCCTGACCATACCAATTAGTGCTTTCTTGAACGTGGGCAGTTGGTCTACTCTTTCATCCCTAAAGAATATTTTACCACTGTCAAGTTTGTAGTAGCCGGTTATTAGATTGAACAGGGTGGTCTTGCCTGCGCCGTTAGCACCGATAAGCCCCCTGATGGTCTGTTCTTCCACACTAAAAGACGCGCCGTCAACAGCCATGACACCCCCGAAATATTTTTTCACGTCCCGTACCCTCAGGATTTCCTGCACCATTTTATTGCCCCAGTGTCAGTTCTTCTTTCCTGCCGAGCAGTCCTTGCGGCTTATACATCATCAACAATACCAATAATAATCCTATCACCATGATCCGTAAGGCAGCCATCTGGTGGGATGCCAGTGGCACATAGTCCTGAAGGTAGCGGGTCCCTGTGTAAAAAGACTGGACTATTATTGCTCCTAAAATGGTGCCCTTATTCCTGGCACTTCCCCCAAGCACTACGATGATCCATGCATAGAATGTTTCCATCGGGATAAAGTTCCTGGGACTGATATATTGCATATTGAATGCTAAAAAGGCACCGGCCAGTCCTGCAATGGCCGAGCCGATCATCAGTGCCTGTATCTTGTAACGAAACACATCCTTGCCGAGAGCGGCAGGGACATCTTCGTCTTCACGTATGGATTTCAGCACCCTGCCCCAGGGAGAGTGTACCAGTTTTTCAACAAGCAGGTAAATAACTGCCAGTGAACCGAATACCAGTATGAACAGGAAATAATTGTAGTCAAAGGGTATCATTGCTTCAAAGGGCCTGTCAAAGCCGAACAGTCCCATAGGTCCCCTTGTTAGCCATTCTTCATTAAGCAGGAACAACCGGACTATCTCTGAAAAACCGATCGTGACTATAGCAAGATAATCCTCCCTGAGCCTGAGGGTGGGGATCCCGACCAGCAGGCCGAAAAAGCCTGCCAGTACTACGCCTGATGTCATGGATAGCCATATCGGCGCACCGCTTAAGTTCATCAGTACTGTGGTGTAGGCACCGATAGCTAAAAATCCTACATGGCCGAAGTTGATGAGTCCGGTGAAGCCCCACTCCAGGTTCAGCCCTATTGCGAATATGGCAAATATCCCTACGATGATGCTTATGGCTACCAGGTAGTCGATCATGCTTTTGTCTCCCCGAATAGTCCTCTGGGTTTAAACAACAGTACTAATATCATTATGCCAAGGCTTACTCCCATTTTATATTCCGACGGCAGGATGAGCATACTCAATTCCTGGGACAGACCGATCACCATGCCACCCACCATGGCACCGTAGGGGTTGCCGATGCCCCCCAGGATAACGGCAGCGAACATGGGAAGGATAAGGAACCAGCCCATATTGGGCCTGATCGTGGTTTCCAGTCCGTACAGGATACCGGCCACAGCTGCCAGGCCTATTCCAATAAACCACATCCATATAATGGCTTTATCCGAATCAATGCCTGAGAGCCGGGCAAGGTTGATATCATCTGAGATGGCACGCATGGCCTTACCCATTTTTGTATTTTTCAGGAAAAAGTGGACCAGCACCATAAATAGTATGGCTGTACCCAGGCCTGTGAGCTGGTTGTGGGTTATGGTAATTCCAAGCATTTCAATGCCTCTTTGCACTGGCAGGTCAAAGTTTCTGGTACTGCCGCCCCATATAAAGATAATGGCATTGCGAACGATCAGGGATAAACCGATAGATATGATTATGAGGCTTACAAGGTCAGCATTTTTCCTGCGCATGGGTTTCCAGACCAAAAAGTCCAGGAACACACCCAATGCACCTGCTATTGCAACGGCTATGAAGAATGATAATATTATATTGAGGCCTAGAGCAACATTTAGCACAAAGGCGATGTATGCACCGAATGTCATGAAATCAGCATGTGAAAAGTTGGCAAAATTCAGGACACCGTATACCATTGTCAGGCCGATGGCTGCCAGGGCGATGATACTTCCAAGGACAATTCCGTTGACGATTAGTTGCAGCATGGTTATTTTTCACATTGTTAGGTCTTTTTCATTTGTATAAATACAAAGTCCGGGGTGTTATTATATGTTATTTAAATTATATCTGAAAATTCTTTATCGAATATAGCTTGTTCTGTTTTTATTTAACGATGTCTTTTAGAGTATTTCTCTGGGTTTGAGGGAAAGTCAAAAGTTGCGACAGCACACCCAACCGCAGCAGAGATGCGGGATATAGTTATTAAGATTAATAGAAGCGGTGGTGGTTGAGCTGGTGTGGGCTTGATTAAAACAATCGTTTTAGATAATTCCGGGGATGCCCTTGTTTTAATTCGATTTTCTCCCCCCCGGAAGCCATTTCCACAGCGGCACAAATACAATACACTTGCCATCCACCAGTTCCTCCCCCTCCCGGTCCTTTGTCACAACAAGCCCCTTCTCTACCGAAAAAGTTTCCATGAACTTTAGCAATCCCTTAATATCCTTCTTCCTGATATTGTTCTTATACTTGGATTCCAGGGGTACAATCTCATCACTCCTGACCAGCACACAATCCACTTCAGATGTCCCCTTCCTCCAGAAAAACCGTGCCCCTGAATTGGTTACCACCAGGTTCTCTACTACCCTGCCCATGTCAGGATGTTCCCACAGGTGTAGCAGTAATGTGGTACTGGTAAGATACAGCCGTTTCATTTTTTTCTCACTGGTAAGGCGGTTTTTTGAAAAATTATAGCATTTCTGCAGCAAGAAACCCCTTTCCAGATAGGAGATGTACTTTACCAGCGTCTTTCTTGTTATGCCTAGATCGTTGGCAAGACTCTCGTAATCTGTGATCATGCCCGGATTGGAAGCTGTGATGATAAGTATCTGCTTAAGGACATCCTCGTTCTCAACAGGAAACACTCTTGGCAGGTCTTCATAAACCATCTTATTGATGATAGACTCAAGATACATCCGGATGAATGGTTCATCAGCTTTCACCAATTCCGGAAGCTGCCGTTTCATGTACATAGGCACCTGTTTTTTTATGGCATCTTCAAACATCCCTGGTCTTTTGATAAGTTCCTCGTCGCCCTTCAACCTGAGAAACTCGGTAAAGCCCAGCACAGGCAGGTGGTATAGAAATATCCTGCCTGCAAGCGATTCTTCTGCCTTTTTCTTCAAGAACAATGAGGATGAGCCAGAAACAAAGAACTTTAGTCTGTGGTAGGTGTCGTAATAGTATTTCAACTGGTTCTGCCAGCCATCAAGTTTCTGTATCTCATCAAAGAATATGTAAAGTCTGCCAGTGCCGGAAATGTCTTTACCAGTTCTTGACAGGAATTCGTTAATAACTTCCTCCATTGACACGTTTTCTTCGTCAAAGGAAAAGTAGAGGATATGGTCCCTTTCCACTTCCTGGCTGATCAGGTGGTCAATGATCTGTTTTAGCAATACTGTCTTCCCGGTCCTTCTAAGGCCAATAATACCTATGGTCTGCCTTACATCTAAATGCTTGACAAGCTCATCGAACAAATCCCTTTTTATCCTGTGCCCGTATGTGAAATCCTCTCTCCAGTGAAGATTGTACTTTAGTAGGTTAGTCATATTTTTCACTTATATGGGTGTTTCATTACCCATATTATTTAATTTTATGGGTAT
>DAOUWY010000075.1 GCA_030666885.1 Methanosarcinales archaeon | reverse complement strand
TAGAAAGGTGATAATTGCTTTTAATGGTTTCGATGCGATACTTTGAAATAAAGAAAAGTGTATCTATACCACCCATATCATACAATCCATATGCGGGGATAGCCAAGCCAGGCCAAAGGCGCAGGACTTAAGATCCTGTTACGAAGGTATTCGTGGGTTCGAATCCCACTCCCCGCACTACACTGGCACAACTACTCAGGCACAGCTACTCTGGCCAGTAGCGGGCCGCACACGTATGAAGCCCTGCGGGCTCCATACGTGGACTGCATATTTGGAATTTCATCTTAGAACCCTACGTGCGACTCTGCCGAGTATCCGGGGACGTTACCGGCCCCAGGTTCTCTATGAACCGGATTTTCTGATTTTCCCACGTTGTTTTACAGGCTTACTGCGTGTGCGTTGCCACCCAGACATTCTGTTGTAGGATTACCCTGAATGGAAGAGGTAGCCGATCAGGCAATCTGTGATATAGCTTCTTGTCGACAGGCAAAGAGTGCAAAGAGTAAGTTTAAATTGTTTGGTTTTTAACTATATTTGTCAATTGGTTTAATTATTTGATGTGAAAATTTGAGGAGGAATGATTATAGCTGAAAAAAAGCAGCCTGATATTTATCAGGTAAAAGTAAGACTTGAAGGCATCAGACCGCCAATATGGAGACGGATCCTGGTTACAAGCGATACAACGTTGGGCAAACTTCACAGGATATTGCAGGTCGTCATGGGATGGGATGATTACCATCTTCACCAGTTCATTGTCAGTGGGACTTATTATGGTCCACCCGACCCGGATTTGATGTTAGACCTTAAGGACGAAAAAAAGATGGATCTGGAACAGGTGGTGCTCCAGGAACAGAAAAAATTTATTTATGAATATGATTTTGGTGATTCCTGGTATCATAATATACTGATCGAGAAGATACTTCCACTGGATACGAAAAAGCATTATCCGGTCTGTATCAAGGGTAAACGGGCATGTCCTCCTGAGGATTGCGGTGGTGAGAGTGGATATTATTATTTCCTTGAAGCTATCCAGGATCCCGTTCATCCAGAGCATGAGGAGATGCTGGAATGGGGGGGCGACAGTTTTGATCCGGAAGCTTTTGATATTGATGAGGTTAACAGGGTGTTGAAAAAGATCAGGTAAATTCTCAGGGATACATGTATATGGGAAGGCTCAATACATGACTAAAGAAAAAAGACAAAGAGAATATGTGGACAAAAACCACGAGGTAATGCAGGCTTATTATAATTTATGCGAAAAAATCAAAATTAATTTCATGTATCTCTCTACATAAGAATTCAAAGATCAGGTCTGATAAAGATCAAGAAAAATAAGAATTGTTATAAGCCTAAATAAAAATAATGCCATTTTTGGTATATATAGTATATAAACTCCGAAATTCAGGTTCAAACAACAAAATTCTGATAAATCAAGTTCTGAATCCATTAATATCCCTCAAAAGAGAGAATTACATTTAAACTATTTAAATATTGTCACTAATTCAGGGACACGACCCAAACTTGAATTGACAGGCAATTCACGGCTCCTCATTTCATACGTTTTCGATAGGATTAGACCGCCTTCTCAATAAGTATCCCAATATAACCATATTTAATTGTTAAAACTGACTATTAATAGAAAAATTTAAATGACAATACTTGGATATTACGTTAATTGAAAGAAAGATGAAATGGAAAAAGCAAAAGACATTGTTGATGGTAATCCTGTCTGCAATATTGCTCTTTGCAGACATTGGGTCTACCGGTGCAACGGCGCCTGAAGTGGAATGGAACAGGACCTTTGGAGGAACTGGCATTGAACGTGCTGAGTTTGTCGAGCAGATCTCTGACAACGGCTATCTCCTTGTTGGAAGTATACGTGTGTGCAGAGAATGTCCTGAGAATGTCTGGCTTCTAAAAACCGATCCAAAAGGAAATGAGCAATGGAATACAACCTTTGGAGGACGGGGTTATACTCATGTTGATTTTTTCCAGCAGACTTCAGATGATGGCTGTATCCTTGCCGGGATCACGAGTGTGTGTGGGCAATGTCCCACTGATGTCTGGCTTGTGAAAAACGATGCAAAAGGAGAGGAACAATGGAACAAGACATTTCGAAAAACGGGCATTAATCATCTTTATCTCTTCCAGCAAACCTTTGATAATGGCTATATCCTTGCAGGAATTGCAAGTTTATGTAATGAATGTCCTGATGATGTTTGGCTCATGAAAACAGATGTAAAGGGTGATGAGTTATGGAACAAGACCTTTAAAGGAACTGGCAATGACAGGCCAAAATACATCCAGCAGACGCCTGATGGTGGGTGGATTATCATAAGGACGACCGGGTCACAACCTAACTATTCTATCGTGATGGGAAAAATCGATGTGAACGGAACTATGGAATGGGAAAAGTCTTTCGGAAAAGGCAATGTACATACTGTCCGGCAGACCGCTGACGGTGGATTCATTACTGGAGCAAGCGCACAATCGGCATGGGGAAGCGGATTGGATTTCACGCTTGTGAAAACCGATTCGATGGGAGATGAGCAGTGGAACAAAACCTTTAAAGGAAAGCTACGTTATAGGGCAAACACTATCGGGCAGACCTTAGATGGCGGATATATTATTGGAGGAAGTACGGATTCATGGGGAATTTGCCATTCTGATTTCTGGCTGATGAAAACCGATGCGAAGGGAAATGAGCAATGGACCTGGACCTCCGGAGGACCTAACCATGATTGGATAAAATCCGTCCGTCAGACTGCTGATGGCAGTTATATTCTGAGAGGATGGACATTTTCTTATGATGACGATTTCTGGCTGATCAAAATAGATTCAAGAGGAAACATGCTCTGGGTCAAGACATTTGAAGATATTGAATCATTCAGGCAAACCTCAGACGGAGGCTATATACTTGCAGGCGATAAAGACTCTGATTTCATGCTGATAAAGTTGGAAAAAGAACCTCCTACTCCCACAGCATTATTCATTAATAATCCGAAGCATCCCGGAGTAGAACAGATGATAACATTCAATGCTTCCCTAAGTTATGATCCGGATGAAAAAATCACTAATTACCAGTGGAATTTCGGAGATGGGAATACATTAAATACAACTGAAAAGACAATTATCCATTCCTATGCCTCAAAGGGAACGTATAACGTGACGGTAACGGTAAAAAATAATAATACTGCAATGCACTCAACAAATAGAAAGGTAACAGTTCAACAGATAACACCACCTAAAATGGAATGGAAGCAGACCATTGGAGGAATTGGCTTTGATAATGCCAATTCTGTCCAACAAACTTGTGACGGTGGCTACATCAGTGCTGGAATAACAGGTTCATATGGTTCTGGAGATGGTGATTTTTGGCTCGTAAAAACTGATTCAAACGGAAAAGAACAATGGAACAGGACCTTTGGAGGAACTGACTATGATTATGCACACTCGGTGATGCAGACTTTGGATGGCGGATACATACTTGCTGGAAATACATGGTCATATGGCGCCGGTGAGTCTGATGTATGGCTTGTGAAAACCGATGCACATGGATACGAACAGTGGAACATGACCTTTGGAGGAACTGACCGTGATAGTACATACTCTGTTACCCAGGCAGTAGACGGCGGTTACATACTTGCAGGAGGGACAAATTCATACGGTGCCGGACGATCTGATGTCTGGTTGGTAAAAACTGACTCAAAGGGATATGAACAGTGGAACAAGACTTTTGGAGGAATTAACGATGATCGGGCAGAATCAGTCCGGCAAACTTTTGACGGAGGATACATTCTAGCTGGAGGAACAGGTTCTTTCGGCCGGGGTTGGTCTGATGTCTGGCTCATAAAAATCGATACAAACGGGAATATGCAATGGAACCAGACCTTTGGAGGAAACGGAGGCGATTGGGCAGAATCTATTCAGCAGACCTCTGACGGTGGCTTCATCATTGCAGGAACTACCACATCATATGGTGCCGGTTATTTTGATTTCTGGCTGATAAAAACAGATTCCAATGGAAAAGAACAATGGAACCAGACCTTCGAGGGATCAGGAGATGATTGGGCACACTCAGTTATCCAGACTTCAGACGGCGGTTATGTTATTACAGGGAAGACGGGGCTGCTTGATGATGATGTCAACTATGATCAAAATGATGATTTGGATGATATGTGGCTGGTAAAAACCGATTCAAAAGGAAATATGGAGTGGTATAATAGCTTTGGATCAACGGGTTTTGATTGGGCGAATTGTATCCGGCAGACTTCAGATGGTGGCTATATCATTGCAGGAAAAACCGATTCATACAGGGCAGGAGACGCCGATGTTTGGCTGATAAAACTGGAAGGAAATCTAATACAAGCAAAGGAAGATTCAACACAATCTGAAAAACAAATACCATATACTCAGGATGTACCGGGTTTTAACACGGCGTTTGCTATTGGAAGTTTATTATCTGCAGGGTATTTTGTATTTAGAAAATCACTCAAGTAGCTATCAATATTTATCTTAATTGTTATACTCCACAGCTCTGTTGTGGGAGGGGATATGTGTGGCTCTTGTGCAGGAGAAGCCATGTGGGAAAGTAGAGGTTGTGGTTGAAAAAATGGATGCAAAACAAGCCTAACCATGCATCATCTTCGTATAATTCAGCAGCCCGCCAGCCAGGATGATCTCCCGCTGCCTGTCTGATACATCCAGGGTGCACACAAAGCTGTTCGACCCGGCCTGTACAGGTATGCTGGTAGCACCGCCTTCTATCAGTTCCCGTATACCGTTAAACCTGATGGTATCCCCTTGCTCAATTGCATCATAACCTGCCTGATCGGCAAATTCCAGGGGCAAAATACCGAAATTCACCAGGTTGGCCTTGTGTATCCTGGCAAATGATCTGGTAACGACCGCCTTCACACCCAGGTACATGGGTGCCAGAGCAGCATGTTCCCGGCTTGAACCCTGGCCGTAGTTATCGCCGCCAATGATAAAACCACCCTGCTTCTCTTTTGCCCTGGCAGGGAAACCAGGGTCGATCTGTGAAAACACATGTTCACTAATGGCAGGGATATTACTGCGTAGGGGTAGTATCTTCGGGCCTGCCGGCATAATACCATCTGTGCTGATGTCATCCTCCAGTTTTATCAGTACCTCACCTTCAAGGTTAGAAGATAAGGGTTCGGCTTTAGGCAGGGGTTTTATATTCGGACCCCGTATCACCTCAACAGACTCCGGGTTATCTGACGGCCCGATTACCATAGAGTCATCGGTAACAAAACTCTCAGGCCATTCTACCTCCGGGTACTCGCCCAGTTTCCTCGGGTCAGTTATCTTTCCGGTAAGGGCAGCCGCCACACAGACCTCGGGGCTGGCCAGGTAGACACTGTCATTCATAGTGCCCGAACGCCCTGACCAGTTCCTGTTAAAAGACCTGATGGATACCGAACCCGAAGGAGGGGATGAACCCAGTCCTATACATCCGTCACATGCGGCCTCCATGATACGTGCGCCTGCCGAAACCATATCAGCCAGTGCCCTGTTGCGGATTATGGTCTCCAGCACCTGCCTGGAACCTGGTGTGATATGCAGGCTAACATTGGGATTTACTTTTTTGCCTTTTACTGCTTTGGCGACCAGCATAAGGTCCTTATAACTGGAATTGGTACATGAACCGATAATGACCTGCTGTACCGGTGTGCCTTCCACCTCTGACACCTTTACAACTGCATCAGGAGAGCCTGGTTTTGCCATCATGGGCTCCAGTTCGCCGAGGTTGACCTCAATGTGCTCGTCATATTCTGCATCAGGGTCTGCCGATATCTCATTCCAGTCGTCGAGCCTGCCCTGCATCCTGAAAAATTCTTTCGTTACATTATCGCACGGGAAGAGGGAACTTGTTGCTCCCAGTTCGGCACCCATATTTGTAATGGTAGCCCGCTCGGGTACGGATAAGGTACTCACGCCCGGACCATAGTATTCGAAGACCTTGCCAACGCCGCCCTTTACTGTGAGCCGCCGCAGCATCTCCAGGATGACGTCTTTGGCAGATACCCAGGGATTGAGTTTGCCTGTTAATTTCACGCCAACCACTTTTGGCATTGTCACATAATAGGGTGCACCGCCCATTACGACTGCAACATCCAGGCCGCCCACGCCGATGGCCAGCATGCCTGCACCCCCGCCTGTAGGGGTGTGGCTGTCCGAGCCTATCATGGTGTTACCGGGTTTTGAGAACCGCTCCAGGTTAACCTGGTGGCAGATACCGTTGCCTGGTTTTGAGAATTGTATCCCGTACTTGTTGGCAAATGTCTGCAAAAAGCGGTGGTCATCTGCGTTCTCGAATCCG
The DNA here is from genome assembly GCA_030666885.1 of Methanosarcinales archaeon. Classification (GTDB taxonomy): domain Archaea; phylum Halobacteriota; class Methanosarcinia; order Methanosarcinales; family Methanocomedenaceae; genus Methanocomedens_A. The sequence continues at coordinate 1,498 of DAOUWY010000075.1, read as the reverse complement.
GCCTGGAGCATATTGTGGTCAACGTAGCTGACTGCCAGGGGTACTTTTACCTGTGGGATGTCCAGGGCTTCGAACTGTAGGTACGCCATCGTGCCGGTAGCATCCTGGGTCAGGGTCTGGTCTATTGTTATTGCTATTTCCAGGCCGGGTTTCATCTCGCCTTTGGCGAGATGTGATGAGATTATTTTCCGGGTTAGGTTCATGGTCATTGGGTGTCACCTGATAAAATTGTCTGAATGTCTGGTTTTTTAACGTATTGGGAAGTATTAACGCATTTCGATATCGTTATCTTTAGAGGTAATTTTCTTAGTTTCAATCAATTCTTTTGACAGGATTTACAGGATATACGGGATTGGATCGTATCTTGTCAATCCTGTCAATCCTGTCTGAAATTTCCATTTTCCTGTAATATATTACATAGTTTATGCAATTATCCTGTTTCATGTTCAACTGGTAAATTATCAGATATGGAAATGGGAATAATAATGAATAAAATCTCCCCGATCATACACTCCTGATTCCCAAGTGCTTCTTCTTATTTAATACTGCCAGGTTGACCAGCAAGGGAGTGATACTTTCCACCATGCATGAAACCTCTAAAGGCCCGGCCATCATTGGATTTAAACCAGGGATATCCTTTACCAGGTCACTCACCACATTGTTTGCTTCTTCATGGTCCCCGCAGATGAATACATCCATATCCAGTTTCTTTTTGATATCGGCAAGCTTATTTGCAGAGACGTTATGAAAAGCAGAAACCAGTTTTACACCTTCGGGAAGCAACCCCTGGATTTCCGTAGCCGCACAACCGGAGTCCGGTGGTGTATAAAGAAAATGGCCTTTTTTTTTCATCGGCACCACAATAGAAATGATGATCTGGTCCTTCAGGTAAGGTTTGATTGTTTCAATGGTTGATGATACATGCTCATATGGCACCGATAGTACAACCACATCGGCCTGGTCAACAGCATCCGGATTAACGCATCCTGTGATTGTGCAGGTATCACCCGATTCTTCCAGTATTTTCCGGTATTTATCAGTTGAAGCTTGTGCCTTTTCAAGTTTCCTTGAGCCGACAAACACTTCATGTTTAACGGCCCACCTGAGAGCAAGTCCCTCACCAATACTTCCGGTTCCGCCAAGTATTGCTATTTTCATGGTATCACACATTCTCAGTACAATTATGTATATAAAATGTTTGTGCTGAGATGCGGTGACATCTCAATAAAACCCAACTAAATTTAAGAATATATTTTCCGATGCTTGATCACGTTGGAGTGCATAGAGTCATCCAACTGTTTATTGATGCTATAGGCTTGAGAGGAGTTAAAAGCCAAAGTATTTATTAAATAGCTATATATATAAAAAAGGTGATAATAAAAATGGCGAGATTAACTTATGCCCAGAAACTTGCTTTTTCCCAGACAGTCGCACAGTTTATTCGTGATAGTACAACCGAACTGAAAGATAGCGGCTTTGATCCGGAAAAAAAACTTAC
>DAOUWY010000294.1 GCA_030666885.1 Methanosarcinales archaeon | reverse complement strand
TCTTTGATCGCATACCTGCCAGATTTCTTTTTGCCGCCTACCGGGTCTGCTGCGACAATAAGGTCAAGCACTTTTGACAGGTTATCAATATAATATGAGATCTTGGTGGTTTCAATGCCTGAATAATCAGATATCTCCTTAAAAGTATGTTTTCCCGCTGATATTGCAGATAATATCGAATTATACCTGGCAATTTCTTTTAATTCCATCTGGAGTAGGTTCAATGGTTCGTTTTGCAGGGGTGCTCCTTTTTTAAGTACAATTTCGTGAATTATTGTTCGAATATCTTCAGTTTCATATTTTTTAAAAAATTCAAGGTAATAAGGAGTACCTCCGAAGATGGCATATAATTGCACCTTCTTAACCTCGTCCATACCAGTGAAAAAATACCTGAACGATCTATAGTCCAGGGGCTGGAGCTTCATCGTAGAAGTAACCCTTCCGTACAGTGGGGCTGTGCCAGAGAGTGCAGCATTGCGCATCATTCCTATTGATGAGCCCACAAGGACCAACATCAGAGGTTTATCCTTAAGTTCAATATCCCAGATTCGCTGCAGGCGTGTGACTGCCTTTTTGTCAATCTCAAACAACCTCTGGAACTCATCAATAACAACGACCCCACCCCTGCCTGAAAGGTATGAATAGAATGTATCCCAGTCACGGAATCGTACGAAATCCCCACTCTGCCTGGAAACATCATTTGAAATGATATCAAGCACTTCAAGAGGTGTGGCATAATCAATATACAGGTAAAGTGATTTATCTATTGCGTTGATGAACTTGCGCACAAGTTCTGTCTTGCCAACCCTGCGCCGGCCATAAATAACTATTAATTCCCCTGTCGATAGATTTGCATATCTTTCATTCAGGAGGGACAGCTCTTCATCCCGGTTATAAAACATAGTTTAAACTATTTATTTATTGTGCCGTCATACTTACCCATATCCATCATTGAAACCAGCCGCCCCATCACATCGTCCACACCCTCGCCAGTCAGGGTAGACATGATCGCATCGAATCCACTCCCCTGCATCTTATCCGGCATGTCAATTTTATTGTCTGTCACCAGCATCTCAACCTTATTAGCCTCTACCAGCAAATCAACTTTATTGGCTGCCACCAGCAAGGGCATATCAATGTGCTCCCGCACTTCATCCAGAAGCCTCATCTGCTTATCCTGCTCATACCCACACGTACCAGTTGGGTCAATAATAAACAGCAGCACATCACCCAGGTGCCTCAGTGCCGAGATGGCCTGCATTTCTATTTCATTACGCTGCCCCAGCGGCCTGTCCAGCAGACCCGGCGTATCCACTATCTGGCACCTGGTACTTTCCACTTTGAAATGCCCCACAGCCAGCCCCTTGGTGGTGAAAGGATAGGATGCAACCTCCGGACTTGCACTTGATACCAGGGCAACGAAACTGGATTTCCCTACATTAGGATAGCCAGCGATCACAACAGTGGGCTCCATTTCCACGGCCGGGAGTTTGCGTAATTTATTCCTGGCATCATTCAGTAACTTGAGGTTCTTATCTACATCCCTTGTGATAGAAGATATCCTGCCGTAAGCAGCCTTACGAACGGCCACAGGGTCAGCGCTGTGCCGCATCTTTCCCACATGCAGCCGTGCCACTTCATGTATCTTCTCACCGGACCACTGCACTGATGCAATATTAGTTCTCAATGCATCCACACCCACCAGTATGTCTGCCAGTTCCCTGTAGAATTCAGGGATATTATCAAAACTTGGGAACTGCCGCACCACATTGGCCAGATTATCAGACAGGATATTGGCTGCGGTCAACAGCATGGACTCCTCAGCGCGGCGGCGGGAAAATTCACTCCTGACGGTTTTCCCTTTCCGGGCACGACTGGCTTTACTAAAGGCTTTGTCCAGAAGTTCTTCCGAAGTTGGGATGGTGTGTATCTTCTCAAATATCATTTGCCTCACCAATAGCGGCTGTGCTCATAAAGATTGCTCTGCTGTTCAATCCCGTCCTTCAATATACTTTGCCCTGAATTTTTCATCCCTCATAAGGCAGTTATCAGAGCGGTAAATCCCGGTTTTCTGGATACGCCGCCAAATAGCTTTTAGCGGCTCATCATGGACATTCCCGTATGGTATCGGGATACAGGCACAGGGCAGGACATTACCCTGTGGTGTCACATGCAGCCAGCGCCGACCTGCAAAACAGCCGGTGTTATTCATGACATGGGGTATGGAGAACACCTTCACTGACCCGCCGCTTCTTCGTTCAACGAACTCATCCAGCAGTTTATGGTGCTCGGGAGAAAGAATATCCTTTTTATGGTCTATCCACCTTCCGGTAGGTACTATCTCGTAGAAAGATAGCTCATGCACTCCCATCGATTCGGCCAGATTATAGAACATATCCAGGTCATGGATGTTATGGGGTGCCACCACCACATAAATGTCTACCAGCATTCCCGCATCCAGGCTGTATCTTATGGCATTTATTGCTTCACGAAATACACCCTCCCTGCCCCGGATCCTGTCATGTTCACCCTCCTTTGGGCTGTCAAGACTGACATTGACACTATACATGCCAGCTTTTGCAATTGCCAGGGCTTTTTCTTTTGTGAGACCGGAACCTGATGTAAATACAGTTGCAATGGCCCCGTCCGGGACATGGGAGACCAGTTCCTCAAGTCCTTCATATACCATGGGCTCGCCGCCGTCAAAAATTATCTGGGTGGCCCCCATATCCACAGACTGGTCAATAATATCCTTGATGG
>DAOUWY010000091.1 GCA_030666885.1 Methanosarcinales archaeon | reverse complement strand
TGATTGAAACAGGATATTTTTCCGTAATATCCTTTATCCAGTTATCTGGTATTGTGATTTTCAGGACTACTTCTCTCATTTAAACCCCCTATGGGAAATACAGATTATCGGAAAGTTTTAACTACGTAAAACTACATATATACTTTGATTGCTATATGTACTATTAACCTGAGGTATTATAAAAATAAGCTGCGGAAATTTTTGATAGAATTCCTGAGCATCAAGCTTGATGCCTCGGAATTCATTCCGAGTGTAGTGACCCCGTACAAATGTACTGACCCTATATACACCGTTTATCAGGATTACCCCCCTCTCAAGGTAGAATAACCCCACAAAAAAAACCAAGGAAATCCAGGCCCAACAGGACTCAGAAATACACTTTCTTATGCATCAGTTCAGCATTCAGCATACTAGCCCCTGCCGCGCCCCGGATAGTATTGTGCCCCATTACCATGTACCTGATACCTTCCCGTATCCGGCCCACAGACACACTCATACCATTCCCCGCATTCCTGTCCAGCCTGGGCTGGGGCCTGTCAGGCTCATCCCTCACAATAATAGGATCTAGGTGCCCGTCCATCATATGGAAGCTGATGGGTTCAGTTTTGATACAGTTAAATTAATTCTTTTGAGTTAGTGCATATGCCAGAGGCTCAGATACAATGATGAGTTACTATTCTTCAAAATATTTTTTTATTCTTTTTATATCATGGTTCGTTTTATTATTTTTATGATAAAACTCAATAAAGATTATTTTATGTTCTTTATTCATGTGCGCATAAATTATACGAAAACCACTTTTAGAGCCTTTTCCTTTAAAAACCAGAGACCTGAAATGCTTCACTTTATAAATTGGTATTTTAACATTAATTCCAAGATCACTTATTCTAAAATTCCCACGCATTTCTTGTGGTTGGTTTATTTCTAACGCTTTTTTGAATCTCTCAAAATCTTCTTCAAGGTGTTTATACTTTTTAATTGCAATATTCAACTCTTTTGGGAATTCCGGGACAGCTTCGAATTTAATAGCTGTCATCTTCATCATCATAGTTCCTTACTGAAAGTTCTGAAGTTCTATAGAATACCATTTCGTAATCTAATTCTTCAAAATCCTCTGCAGCTATGTAAGGAGTATCATTATGTGAATATTCACTTACTTGTTTTGCACTAAAACGAGAATAAGTATCAATAGTTTTGTCAATAAAATCTAATTCATCTTTACTTAATCCAGATATATCAGGTTCAGTGTTTGAGAAGTATTTTATTTGTCGGTATGTTCCATAATCATATTCGGTTTCCCGTATCGCTCCATTTAATTCTAGTTCGAAAACAACTTCATCAAAATCACAGGGTGCCGGGCCAAATGGATATTTTAAATAAGTCTCACCGGTTAATTTTTCTTCAAATAATTCATAATAATTAAAATCAGTGAAGTATAAAATCTTAAATAATACTGTTTTACCTACATTATTGATATGTCCAGTATTATGTATTACATAATGAAGAACTTGTTTAAATTTTTCTTTAGAAAATTCTCCCAACGAATCCACACAAGGATTTCCATCTTCCATTAATATTCCTCAATAAATAGGATTAATAATAAATCAAATAGTTTTATTATTGTATATACATTTTACTAATTTTTATTGAGACTTGTGATAGTGTCTATTTAATTGATGCAAATAATTCCCCATCTAAAGGTGAAATAACCCCACTAAAAAAAACCAAGGTAATCCAAGCCCAAACCGGACTCAGAAATACCCTTTCTTATGCATCAGTTCAGCATTCAGCACACTAGCCCCTGCCGCGCCCCGGATAGTATTGTGTCCCATCACCATGTACCTGATACCTTCCCGTATCCGGCCCACAGACACACTCATACCATTCCCCGCATTCCTATCCAGCCTGGGCTGGGGCCTGTCGGGCTCATCCCTCACGATAATGGGATGTTCAGGCTCGGTGGGCAGGTCTGAAATTCCAGGATCAAAGTCCAAAAACGCCTGGCGCACCTTATCGGGCGTAGGGTCATCAGCCATGCCGGCCCACAATGCCTCCAGGTGCCCGTCCATCACAGGCACACGGTGACAGCTTGCACTGATATTAATATCAGCAGGGATTACCTGGCTGCCGTCGAACTCACCAAGGAGCTTCAGGGGTTCACTCTCTACCTTCTCCTCCTCACCGCCGATATAAGGCACCACGTTCTCCAGTATAGCCATACCAGGGATGCCGTCAAAACCCGCACCCGAAATGGCCTGCATGGACGCAATATTCACATTCTCAAGCCCGAACTGCATCAGGGGCTTAAGGGTTAAAGTGAACATAATGGTGGTGCAATTGGGATTTGTCACGATACATCCGTCCCAGCCACGGTTGTCGCGCTGGACATCGATCAGCCCCAGGTGCTCCGGGTTGACCTCGGGGATCATAAGAGGTACATCTGCTTCCTTCCGAAACGCTCCTGCATTACTGGCAACCACACAGCCCGCCTTGACAAAATCAGCTTCCACCTTTTTTGCATAATCCGCTGGCAGTGCAGAGAACACCAGATCAGCACCCACTGCTTCAACATCAACCGGTACCACTTCGACATCGGCTACTTCTTCAGGTATCTGTGACTCCAGCCGCCAGTTGGCAGCGTCACGGTATTTCTTTCCTGCAGAGCGCTCAGATGCTGCCAGGGCAGTGATCTCGAACCAGGGATGTCTGGCAAGAGCCTCAACAAATCTCTGTCCTACTGCTCCTGTTGCACCTAATACAGCTGTTTTGATTGTTTCAGTCATTGGCAAACCTCCAGAAAAAAATAAATCAAATATTGATCATTAATTCGATGAAATTGCGGTAGTTGAAAATGCATCTACGCATAATCCGCAATCAGTGCACTCATCACTGATAACCGCAATATCATCGTCATTCATTGAAATGGCTTCCTGTGGATATTCATCCATGCAGGTTCCACATCCTACACATTCATCTATTTCTACTTTTACTGGCATATTTTATTCTCAGATCTGACACGTTAATATGTTGTCCGATTTGAAAATATTTCTGTGTGTTTAATCTTCTATCGAAATTGCTTCAGTGGGACATGCATCCACACACATTCCACAATCCGTGCATTCATCCGCATTTACCACAGCAATATCATCATCATTCATTGAAATGGCTTCTGCAGGGCATTCATCCACACATGTTCCGCATCCTGTACATTCATCAACATTTACTTTTGCTACCATATAATTTCTCTCCTTTTATACCCGGTATATAAATCCAGGTCAGGAATAACAAAATGAAGAGGTAAAATAAATACCTTACGATTATTAACCTGCATTTCATCAGGAAGGCTATTTAACTTAACTTCACATAAGTGGAGTGAATGAACCGGAACCACGCACTTAACGGCAAACTGGACTGCCATATCGTGAAACTGGAACCTGATACTAAAGAGACACTTTACAACACCGGTTTCTACGGTAATCCAAAGAACGATTCCCTGGAACTTGCCCTGATAGAAGCTGCTTATCTCATCTACAAAGGCAGGATCAAGGTCACCAGGAATAAGAAGGAACTTGATTTCAAGGACCTCGTCAGCTATGCAAGTAGGGAAAAAGAGAATTTTGAAGTGAAATACATAGTCTACAAAGACATGCGTGAAAGGGGTTATTTCATAAAGCCCGGAGTCACAGATTTCAGGGTGTATCCCAGAGGTGGCCGGCCCGGTAAGACCCCTTCGAAATACTTCGTATACGCACTCTCCGAACGTAATCCCATGCCCTTAAAAGACCTGGTACGACGTCTTGAGACCACCGCCAACATGCGCAAGGAACTTGTGATTGCTGTTGTGGACGAAGAAAGTGACATCACTTTCTACGGTGTGAAGCTTCGCACCATGAAAGGTGATATGAATGAAAATGTCCCGGGTCCGGGTATTGAGGCCACTCTCCTGGAAGACAGGGTCATGGTCTGGGATGCAAATGCATCTGAGCTGCTGCACAAACAATACTTTTACGGTAAACCCCTTGATGAAATCCGCCTCCAGTTATCATTAGTAGAGGCAGCATATTTACAGGAGAAAAATGTACTGGACCTCAGGGACAGCAGAGGGGACAATCTATTCGCCAGTATGGAATTTGCAGATAGTGCAATCAATGTGGAAAGTGATTTCCAGGAAAAACTGGCAGTTTACAGGGACCTGAGGAATTCGGGGATGGTAGCCAAGACCGGGTATAAGTTCGGCACCCATTACCGGGTCTATAAAAAAATTGACGGTTTGGATACGATGATGCATTCCCATTTCCTGGTACATGCAGTGACCATTGAACATGTGTTCAACCTGCCCCAGCTATCAAGGGCAATCAGGCTTGCCCACAGTGTTAGAAAACAGATGGTTTTTGCCTGGCAGTGGAAAGAAAAGATCATGTACCTGGAGATCGGCAGGATAAAGATGTAATGAGAATTCAGCCGCGCCTGCTTTTTATATTCTTACTGAACATTTCCACAAGCCCGAAACATCCGGTAAGCATCATATCTCCGTGAGGTGCTGCAAATTCCACATCAAGCACTGAATTTTCCATGATCTGTCGGTTGGGACCTGTCACTATCACTGATTCGATGTTCCTGAACCCCACGGCCTGTCGGATATAACAACCGTGTCCACCATCGTTGAAAATGTCATCGAAACCAAGTTCTCCATCACATAAACGCCTGATAAGTGCATCCATCTTTTGCGCATCCACATACCGGGTGTGATGCTCGAACAATGCCAGCATCCTGTTCCCGGCCACAACGGCAGCCAGGGTATGCCCGTTGCCAATGTTCACTACAGCTACCGGGCCGCCGGAACTGCCAGACAGTGCCCCGCAAATGGCAGCAGGTCCCGTATCCATGAGTAGTACATTGTTCTCTGGCTGTTTCAGGGTCTTTATGACTGCCTGCATCCTGGAAAGGTGGGGCGGCACATGGTTTAAATGGGCGAAACGTTCCAGTTCGCCGCCTTGCTCCAGCAGCTCCCTGAAATGCCTGAACCTGAACACACGATTGCTCATGTCGGGAGCTTCACCGTGATCCTGTACCGCAACTGCAAAGTCCATGGGCATTTGTGTCTCGAACAGCTCCAGTGCTGTGCCAAGGGCATAAGTATCCACATCACACATCTTAATCTGCTCTGCCCCCACTGGTGCCGTGTCCTCGTCACCCACCAGTGTCACACCCATTTGCGTCACTTTCTCCAGGTTATCGTGTATGGTCAGGGCAGCATCCGGTCGGGCATAAACTTTCAACCCCGCCTTGATATGTTCACGTACAGCCTTGCCTGAAGGACCGCCGCCCATGGTAGTACCAGTGAGGAAGATATCGTGCCCTGCACCTGTGGCATGGCTGATACGCTGTGCAATTATCCGGGTCTGGGAGGGCAGCACCATCTTGATATTATTCTCTATATGCTGTGCATCGTCGTACAGCAGTATATCCTGTGTACCCATTCCCACGTCAATAGCTATTATCTGCATAGAATAGATTAATTAATATAATCCATTACACATAAATCTCTTCATGCCCTGGGACGATACACCCGCACAACACAAGAAGAATGCTCCCGCATCAGTGAAATTCGCAATTATTACAGTAAGCACATCAAGGTATGAGACCTATGGCAGTGTATCCGAGCCCGGGCTTGCTGATGACATATCAGGAAACGTAATGCTGGACTTGATATCCGGTTCGGGTTTTAATGTGAAGACATATTCATTACTGCCTGACAATGAAAGCTTGATTGCCGGGTATGTCCGGGAACTGACAGGTATAGATATGGGTGCAGAAATTGGTACAGATATAGATGCTATCGTTATTAGTGGCGGCACCGGACTTGCACCCGAAGACGTGACCCTGGAAGCGGTTGAACCCCTTTTTGACAAGACCATTCCCGGTTTTGGTGAAGTGTTCAGGTTGAAAAGCCTGGAAGACGTGGGGACTGCAGCTATACTTTCCAGGGCATCTGCCGGTATCGTGGGTAGATGCGTTGTATTCTGTTTACCCGGCTCACCGGCGGCGGTCGAACTTGCCTTAAAGGAGTTGATTATTCCTGAGGCATCCCATATTATTAAGCACATTTGATAGATTGACAGAGTATAGACAGTATAGATTGAGTATAATAAATCCGATTCGACAGAACTTAAACGAAAACTATATCTAATAATGTAATCTACAAAAATGTAATCTAATAAATATAGAGTAAACATCTGTGTACGTTTGTGGAGTGTATTGAGCTTCCAAATTGGTGATTTACAATTATATATTTAATGTTTGAAATGGAGGAAGTGTATGCAGGGAAATCAAAACTTTGATAATGATGTTATTGTAGGGAAACGGTATGGTTTGAGGGACATGGTAGCTCACCAGTCACACATGATAACGTGTGTTCTGCTTTTAATTACGGGATTGTACATGGCTATACAGTTCAATACTTGTAGCTTACATGCATGGGAGTTGATGTCATATCAAACCCTCCGCCTGATCCATGTGATTGCAGGTATACTGTTCCTGTTGATCAACTGGACACTGATACCGTTCAATCTGGTAACCAGCGGTCATATGTTGACATACTTTTTCAGCCTGAAAGATGTTACCAGGCTCTATCAAGCCGTTGTTGGTATATTCAAACCCCCCGAGGAATATCCAAAATACACGATTTACAATAAAACCACTGGTCATTATGAAAATAAACTCCATCCGGCCTATAAACTTATGGTGATATTTGAAGGGATGGCCATTGTCTTTATTGGCCTGACAGGCATCATAATGATAGACCTGAAATTCGGATTTGTGAATTTTGATATCCCTATATGGAATAATTTTATGGCTTGGTTCGTTAATGACATAACCGGTAGTGCTGCTGCAATTGTCGGCATGAGCGGAGTGCAGTTGATCAGGTCAATACACTTGTGGGCAACATACTGGTTCGTGCTTGAACTCATAATTCATCTCGGATTCCTGGGAATTGATCCGAGAATGTCACAATATGTCAAGGCCCTGTTCATAACCGGTAAGGAAACTATGAACGAATATGTAGAAGTTGTTGAGGGTGCACACGAAGAACATAAGAAGAAACCACGGGAGAAAAGACCCCTGATCGTATTCAGGTGAACACTTGACAATAGTGAGTAACTACATATAACCTATGCTATGATTAAAACGAAAAGTTAATAATAGCATAAGGGAGATGGAATTCAATAATAATACCAAATATTAAAAGGAGGAGAAAATTTGAAGCAAATTAAAGTTTTGCTATTATTAATAGTAATATTCTCAATGGTCACTGCGGTTCAGGCAGAAGTGGCACAATATGAGACAGTAAGCAAAATGGCAGAAGACACG
>DAOUWY010000084.1 GCA_030666885.1 Methanosarcinales archaeon | reverse complement strand
TTTTTATTTTTATATGTTACCAGGATTCGGTTTTCCAGTTGAAGAACTTTCACACTCTCTTGCTGATATGGGCAAGTATTACCTACTTTGAATATGGGAGTTTCAGATAATGTATTTAAGGCAAATGGAAACTGGTGATCTTGGTATACTGCTTGATATGGCACATGCAGAAAGCTGGTCATCAGATATATTCGAATTTGAACTTTACCATAAGCTTAATCCAGTTGGATGTTTTGCTTCAATTGCAGATAACAAAGTGGTGGGAGGCGTTATGACATTCACTTATCCCAACAGCGGCTGGATAGGCAACCTGATTGTTGACAAAAAATACCGCCTGAAGGGATTCGGGAAAGCCCTTTTTTGCAGGGGTCTGCGGCACTTGTCCTCCCTGCCTACCATTTTCTTGTGCGCATCTCCAATGGCAGTGGGATTATATTCACAATTCGGGTTCATGAAAGTATCGAACATCAACAGGTGGGAACATAGAAGTATGACCCTTGATCTGTCTAGGAGTAACGGAAATCATGAACTTGTGCTTGCTATGGATAGGAAGTACTGGCGTGAGGACAGGTCGCTGATGCTGTCCGGGATGCTTACAAACCGCTCTTATATATTCAATGAGAGTGCATGGCTGGGATTTAAACAGGTGGATGACCACTGGACCATAGGGCCGTGGGAGGCAAATGATAAAGATTCTGCACTCGACCTCTTAAAAAGGGCTGTTGTAGATGGCAACAACCAGCGTATACTGGTTGATGTACCTGCACAGAATACCAGGGCATGGGACATACTGACAATTATGGGTTTTGAAGTTGTTGGCAAAACAGTGCTTATGTGCAGGGGCCTGCTTCCTGATATTGCCTTTGGCAATATCTATGGTCTTGCCAGTATGGGTTCAAAGGGATGAATGGTTAACATTATATATTATAAAATCTATAGTGGATTGCCGACTTAATTATCTTGATATGTAAAATCCGGGATTGGAGCATATGACTGAATTTACTACCCAAAGATTAATAATCGAGATATTGAAAACAATTGTTGAAAACAATGAACCTATAGGTGCACGGCTGATTGCAGATAATATGAATGAGAGGGGATATTCACTGGGAGAGAGGGGTGTCAGGTATCACCTGAAGATACTGGATGCAAAAGGATTTACTAAAAGGGTCGGCTATTCCGGAAGGATCATAACAAAAAAGGGGATTGCCGAAATAAACAATGCTCTTGTCGGGGATAGGATGGGTTTTGTCATCAGCCGTATCCAGGAACTGCTATACAGTACGACTTTTGATCCCTATAAAAAAAGCGGGAACATAATTACCAATCTATCTATTATGGATAAAGATGACTTTGATAAAAACATGGATTTGATCCAGGCTGTGATACAGGGAGGTTATACTGTTAGCCCCATGTGTCATATTTTTGAAGAAGGGGACAAAGTATCCAATATTACAGTGCCGCAGGGATCAGTAGGAATTGCTACAATATGTTCAATAACAATAGATGGAGTTCTCCTGAAGCAGGGTATTCCTATTGAAACTAAATATGGCGGGATCATCCAGGTAAATAATGGTATACCTGTACGTTTCACAGACTTGATCTCATATACCGGGACTTCACTTGACCCCATCAAGATATTCCTGTCCAAACGAATGACTGATGTTATGGGTATACTGGACCATGGCAGCGGCTTACTTCTGGCTAATCTTCGGGAGGCTCCGATCATTGCTCATGAAAATATCATGGATATAATTGACAGGCTTAATAGTGCAGATATCGGTGGTGTTATCGGACATATCCACGCAGGCGATACAGTTCTTTCTGCTCCTATCAGTCCGGGTAAAATAGGTATACCCATTTATGCCGGTGTCAACCCTCTGGCAGCAGTAGTCGAAAAAGGGATCGAAGTATCAACATACCCGGTCAGTTCGATGATGGATTATAGTGAAATGAATACAATATTTTAGGACCTTTCAATATTACTGTTTTGAGTTTTACCAAGAGAATGTTATGTCCACACCTGAAATGCCCTTGACATGTTTTTCATTAGATAGTTTGCGATATATGGGATTATTTTCGGGTAACCAAAAGTCATTGCATTATTTTGATAATTCGCGCATATTATTATATATTCAATCTATAGACGTTGATTTTTTCACTTAAAAAGATATTTGTGGAGATATATATTTTTCATTTTATTCTTTTTTCATAGGAATCTTTATATATTAGTACATCTACAGTAGATTGCTGATGTACTATACACTAGTATATAAATATAATACATTTGGAGGTACGTAAATGAGACAAGTAGCGATATATGGAAAAGGTGGTATCGGTAAGTCCACCACTACCCAGAACCTGACAGCAGCACTGTCAACATTGGGGAAGAAGATACTCCTGGTGGGTTGCGACCCGAAGGCAGACTCAACCAGGATGCTTTTGGGCGGTCTGAACCAGAAAACCGTACTGGACACCCTGCGAAGTGAAGGGGATGAAGAAAGTGTTGAGCTTGACATCCTGCTGCAGGATGGATTTGGTGGCATAAAGTGTGTGGAATCAGGCGGTCCGGAGCCGGGTGTAGGCTGTGCAGGAAGGGGTATCATCACGTCTATCAACCTGCTGGAAAATCTGGGAGCATACACGGATGATCTGGATTATGTATTTTATGACGTCCTGGGTGATGTAGTATGTGGAGGTTTTGCCATGCCTATCAGGGAAGGTAAAGCACAGGAGATCTACATCGTAGCCAGCGGTGAAATGATGGCTATCTATGCAGCCAATAATATCTGTAAGGGCATTTCCAAGTTCGCAAAAGGCGGTGCACGCCTGGGTGGAATAATCTGCAACAGCAGGAAGGTGGATGGCGAGAAAGAACTGCTTGCAGCTTTTGCCGAAAGACTGGGCAGCCAGCTCATTCATTTTATACCCAGGGATAACCTGGTACAGCGGGCTGAGATCAATAAACAGACCGTGATCGAGTTCGATCCGGAATCAAACCAGGCCAATGAATACCTGACCCTGGCAAGGAACATAGAGAACAATGAGAAGTTCGTGGTACCCGAACCCATGGAAATGGAAGATATAGAATCCATGATGTTGGAGTTTGGTATTGTCGAGTTATAAGGAGGAAAAAAAATGCAGATGATAAGAGCCATTGTACGCCCAGCTAAAGAAGCTGACGTGGTTGAGAGTCTTGAAAAGGCAGGATTTGTCTCACTTACCAAAATGGAAGTGTTTGGAAGAGGAAAGCAGAAAGGCATCCATACGGCAGATGTGCAGTATGATGAACTGCCCAAGACCATGCTCATGCTTGTGGTGGAGGATGAAGATAAATCGAAAGTTATCGAGACCATTAAAGAATCCGCATATACTGGAAAATACGGAGACGGCAAGATATTCGTAAGCCCTGTAAAAGAAGCATACACAGTACGCACAGGCGAATCAGGATTATAGTCCTGCTTTCGAAAACGTACAGGAGATACGAAAAATGAAGGAAATTACAGCTATCATCAGAATGAACAAGATACAGAAGACCAAGGATGCACTCCTGGGCTGCGGGTATCCTTCGTTCACGGTCAGGGTGGTCATGGGACGGGGAAAGCAGAAGGGTCTGTGCTATGAGTTCGATCCACCTCTACCTGATCAGGAAGATGAACCAGAGATCAATACAAAGGACTGCATTAGTTTTATTCCCAAGCGCATGTTCACGATTGTGGTGGATGACAAAGCTGCAGAGAATGTGATAGAAAAGATCATAGCTATAAACCAGACCGGGCATACCGGTGATGGTAAGATCTTCGTATCGGACATTACTGAATCCATGCGGATCAGGACTGGTGAGGAAGGAGACAGCACTGTAGGTAGAGAGGTGAGTACATAATGAGTTCCACAGCAGTTGAACAGAGTGAAAAGATAATAGATGATATGCTCAAGGTTTATCCTGAAAAAGTAGCTAAGAACCGGCGCAAGCATTTAGCTGTTAAGAGCTGCGAAATAGATAACCACATTGAAGCAAACACAAAAGTTGTCCCTGGAATCGCATCTAACCGCGGCTGTACTTTTGCAGGAACCAAGGGTGTTGTGATCGGACCTATCAAAGATGTATTATGCTTAATCCACGGTCCCATAGGCTGTAGTTATTATACCTGGGGTGTCAGACGTAATTTTGCCAGAGCTGTGGACGGTCAGGACAATTACATGCAATATTGCATATCAACTGATATGCAGGAGACCGATGTCGTGTTCGGAGGCGAGAAGAAGCTAAAACAGGCTATTGATGAAGCGGTCGAGATATTCAATCCAGGAGCCATTTGCATATTTGCCACATGCCCTGTCGGACTTATTGGTGACGATATAGATTCTATTGCACTGGAAGCTGAAAAGGAGCATGGCATCATAGTCATGGCAGCCCATTGTGAAGGATACAGGGGTGTCAGCCAGTCATCAGGACACCACATTGCCAGCAATTTAATAATGGAACACCTGGTAGGTACCGAGGAACTAAAGGATCCTACTCCTTTCGATATCAATGTATTCGGTGAATATAATATTGGCGGAGACATGTGGGAGATCAAACCCCTGTTTGAAAAGATCGGTTACCGTATAGTTTCCACCTTAACAGGGGATGCTTCATTCCATGACATTGCAAAAGCACATCAGGCAAAGCTGAGCATCCTGCTGTGCCACAGGTCCATCAATTACACAAACAGGATGATGGAAGAAAAATACGGTGTTCCCTGGTTGAAGGTGAACTACCTTGGTATTAAGCAGACAACTAAATCATTGAATAAGATGGCTAAGTACTTTGATGATCCGGATATCACGAAAAAGACTGAGGAGATCATTAAGGATGAGATAGCAAAGATCCAGCCCGGACTTGAATACTATAAAAAGAAACTCCAGGGGAAGACAGCATTTATATATGCCGGAGGATCAAGAGCCCACCACTATGTCAATCTTTTCGAGGATATTGGCATGAGCGTAGCGATGGCAGGATACCAGTTCGCACACAGGGATGATTATGAAGGGCGGCAGATTCTATCAACGATGAAGAAGAAGGCTACCAGTTCCATACTTGAAGATATACACTATGAAAAAGATGATAGTGTGGTGCCTCCTATTACTCCGGAGAGAATGGCCGAACTCAAGGAACAGATCGGGCTGATGGAGTATGACGGTATGATGCCGGAACTAAGAGAAGGTGTCATTGTAGTCGATGACCTGAACCATCATGAAACGGAATTCCTGATAAACGAATTGAAACCGGACCTGTATTGTTCCGGGATCAAGGACAAATACTGGGCCCAAAAGATGGGTGTTCCGTCCAGGCAGATACACTCTTACGACTACAGCGGCCGCTATACCGGCTTTTCAGGTGTGTTGAACTTTGCCAGGGATGTGGATATGGCGATACATTCCCCTACATGGAAATTAATGAACCCTCCATGGAAGGCAGCATAGGAGGTGGGGAATATGTTAGACTATACTACAGCAGAAGAAATTGAACGCCAGGCAATTTGCATCAATCCGGCAAAGATATGTATGCCCATCGGTGCATCGTTTGCTGCCATGGGTGTGCATAACTGTATGGCCCATTCTCATGGATCACAGGGCTGCCTGTCATATTTGAGAATGTGCCTGACCAGGCATTACCGTGAACCGACTTTAGCTACCAGCAGCAGTTTTTACGAAGGTACGGCAGTGTTTGGTGGTGCTTCCAACCTGAAAGAATCACTGATAAATATTGCCACCATTTACAACCCGGATGTGATAGCTGTCCACACCACCTGTGTGGCTGAAACTATCGGTGATGATGTAAAGGCCATAGTAGAAGATGCTGAGATGGAAGAACTCATCGATCCCGCCATCAAGGTATGTGCAGCATCCACACCCAGTTATGTAGGCTCACACCTTACAGGATATGACAGGATGGTGGACGCTTTTGTAACAAAATTTGCCCAGAAGAGCAAGCCCAATGGCAAGCTCAATATCATCCCGGGTTTTGTGGAACCTGCGGATATCAGGGAGATAAAGCGGATACTGTTTATTATGGGTATATCCAACATCGTATTCCCTGACACCACTGACGTGTTCGATGCCCCCATCACGGGTGAGGTATCAAATTTTCCTAAAGGTGGAACACCCATTGGTGATATCGAAGATTCTGCAAATTCATTTGGTACTATTGCAATGTGCAGAATGGCAGGTGGCGCTGCTGCAAAGTCTCTTACAAAGAAGTTCAAGGTACCTGCATTTATCGGTCCCACACCAATTGGTGTTAGGAATACAGACCGTTTTATCATGAACGCAGCAGACATGTCAGACGTATCTATTCCAAGAAAACTGGAACAGGAACGTGGCCGCATTATAGATATGATGACGGACACACACCCCCACTTCCATGGAAAGAGGGTTGCAATATTCGGTGATCCTGATATTATCCAGGGACTGACCAGTTTTACCCTTGAAATGGGAATGGAACCGGCATTTATATTATCAGGAACCCCGAGCAAGCAATTCGTTGAGGAAACCAGTGAGATGATAGGCTCTGACAGTCCTGATGCCGAAGTGCTGGATAATTCAGATCTGTTCACCCTGCACCAGAAGATCAAGAACAATCCTGTTGACCTTCTGATAGGGAATACCTATGGAAAACATATTGCCATAGCTGAAGATATCCCACTGATCAGGATCGGATTCCCGATAATGGACCGGGCCAACCTGCATCACTTCCCTATCATGGGATATGCCGGAGCTGCCAGGTTGGTGGAATGGATTGGAAATACCCTCCTGGAGCGCAAGGACAGGGATGCAGAGGAATGTGTGCTTGAGATAGTACAGTAAATAATGAGAGGTTAGAGAAGTCATGAATGTCGTGAATACGCTAAATGAAAGATTGCCATATATTGCCCAAAAGCAGGTCAAAAAGGGGACTTCAGTCCCCCTGGCCTGTGATAATAATTCAATAGCAGGAGCCATGAGCCAGCGGGCTTGTGTATATTCCGGGGCAAGAGTGGTGTTAAACCCGGTAACCGATGCAATACACCTGGTCCACGGTCCCATCGGATGCGCCAGTTATACATGGGACATCAGGGGTGCTTTGTCCAGCGGCGTGGAGACCTTCCGCAACAGTTTCACAACAGATATGAAGGAGCTGGATGTGGTATTCGGTGGCGAAAAAAAACTTACCAGTGCTATTGACGAGATTATTGAACTGTACAGTCCTCCTGTGATCTTTGTATATTCCACATGTATTGTGGGGATTATAGGGGATGACATGCAGGCTGTGTGCAAAGCCGCAACAATAACACATGGGATTCCTGTGATCCCGGTTCAGTCCGAAGGGTTTAAAGGCAACAAAAAAGACGGTTACAAGGCTGCATGTAATGCACTAAAGCATTTAATAGGTACAAAAGAGCCTGAGATCACATCAGAGTACAGGATCAACCTGCTTGGTGATTTCAATGTGGCAGGGGATGTGTGGCTGATCAAGCCCCTGTTTGAGAGGATGGGTATCCAGGTAATGGTTTCCATGACAGGGGATTCCACCGCCCATACCATATCACAGGTCCATGGTGCACACCTGAACCTGGTACAGTGCAGTGGTTCCATGACATATCTTGCCAAGTGGATGCA
>DAOUWY010000006.1 GCA_030666885.1 Methanosarcinales archaeon | reverse complement strand
TTGTCAGCAAAGTATTATAGTAAATAATTTAATCAACCTCTACATTTAATAAAGATAGTCATATTGAACTATGGGGGTTTTTAGACTTAAGAGGCGGTCCAACAATTGTTTTCAGTAACAAATATCTTGCTTCATTTTAGATTTAAAGCTCCGATCTATCTCCCTTTTCATTGGATTTTGAATTACCGGACAACCTCTGAGAAGAATTAAATATTAATTTAACAAAGTCAAGATAATTACAAATTAATTAATAAGAGTTTTGTAATAGCGAATATCAGGTCACCATACAAAACAGCTACAAAGAACCCAAGTGTGATGGGTATCATGAACGGCAGACCCGGAGTGACCCATACCCGCCTGTCCATCAGCCCCTCGGCAGTGAATCCTTCCAGTTTTTTTACAGTTTCTTCGTCGATACTTGCCCCCCCGCGCCTGAACTTTGTATGAAATTCACCATCTGAAAGGTAGAATTCTTCTATCAATTTGATGTGTCTACCAAGCAATTTTGAAATATCTGCTTTAAATCCGACAAATAGATACGCTGGCCGTTCAAAAATCTCACCCGGTTTTAAGGTGAACAGATTATAGAAAAACAGGAACAATGGCACCACAACGGTCAGCAGGACAGAATTCCCAAAAACGCTAAAAGCGAAAAGATCGATAAGGGGCACGCCATTCAATGGCATTACAAGTCCGAACATTTCAATTGTTGGGTAAACTGGTATGATAATTGCCAGAACTATCAGGCACTTGGCATCGGCTCCACCAAAAGCACCGAACTGGAATAAGATATAGACAAATAAAAATATTACACCTGCTGAAATTAAAAGCCTGACCAGTGCAGGTATTCCACCATTAATAATATCATATGCAACAAAAATGATGGCTCCTGCCAGCATTACCTTCCAAACCCGGTTAGATACACGCCTTGTCAGGATATCAGTATAGCAGGAATACAATAGAAATGGAGTACAATAAAGCACTTTCAACAAGTCGATAAAAACCATTGTATCTACCATTTTATTTTTCAATTATATCTATAATGCGCATCAGTGGGTAATCCAGTGATTGGTCGTATTTCAGTCCCACTATTGCCGTTGTGCTGCTAAAAGTGATCCTGGCCTCAACTTCCAGCATCCGGCCTTCCAGTTCACAGTACTTGAACTTTTCACCAGTCCTGGTAATGACCATATCCCTGTTTATCGTTACCGATATTTTTTCAACATAGGGCTGCACTGATATGCTTTCCTTTATGGCTTGCTCCAGGCTATCTATAGTACTAATATCCACCGGAGCGCCTGTGAACTGGTGATACAGGGCACCCAATTTGATGCCTGCCTCAAATAATGCGTTGTCCCTTTCAGTTATAATCATGGTTAGCAACTTACAAGTGAAAATATAAACCATTTGCTGTTTAATGTCAGGAAAGCCCCCTTTGGGGCAAGTCAAACGTTGCGCCGGCACACCCAACCACAGATAAACACAGATACTGCATGCGAAATCTGTGTTCATTTGCGTTCATCTGCGGTTCGTTATAGTTCAAAAGACCAGAAGAAAATAAAAAGTCTCTAATAATTGAGGAAATGATTTATATACACAGATTATTTAAAGCCTGCAACAATTGATGTTATTGAAATCAGAATCCGTATTTTCCAACCAGTGGTACAAACACGACCCCACCCATTGCTTCTTTTTTTACGCCGTTCGACTTCGTGACCAGGTACAGTTCCTGCATGTAACGGCCAACAGGTATCACCATTTTTCCACCTGCTGACAGTTGTTCGACCAGGACCTCAGGCACTTCAGGTGCAGAACACGCCACAGATATCCTGTCAAAAGGAGCAAGTGCAGGCAATCCCCGGCTGCCGTCTTCGATTATGACAGTTACATCTTCATATCCCATTTTGGCCAGGTTTTTACGTGCAAACCCACCCAGTGATGGGATACGTTCAATTGTATATACATGTCCGCCAGGGCGGACCAGTTCGGCCATGACAGCAGCATGATATCCACAACCTCCTCCCACTTCCAGCACTTTTAGCCCTGGAGAAAGCTCCAGCAGGTTACACATTATGGCAACCATATGTGGTGCGGATATAGTCTGTCCTTCCCCTATCGAAAGCGGATTGTCAGCATATGCGAACCTCTGCTCACTCTCATGCATGAAACTGTGCCTGGGCACACGTAACATCGCGTCAAGAACACGATCCCGGATTTTTGGGTATCTTGATCTTAATCCCTTTATTAGTTGCCTTCTTTCCTTTTCAAGGTCCATGTTGAAGGTCCCCGTGGTTTGATCACAGGTCCGCCAAAACGGGGTTTACCTGGTCTTTTTTTACCTGTCTTTTTATAATCCCTTAACCATTCCATCCGTTCTGAAGAGTCGGCAAAGATACGCTTGATGTGTTTTGCCATGATGCACTCCCCGTTCCTTTTAAGGAAATTCCCATCCCGCACTTTTATTTTTTTTATTACGAACCTGTAAGGCCCTGAAGATAACAGTTCCCCGATTGTAAACTCCCGTTCACCAGGCACTTCCATTTCAATAGATTCTGTCTGCCAGCCTTTTGTGATGGATATCTTGGTCGTGACTGTATCTGTATACCGGGTCCATATTGTATTGATCTCATCGGCCCTGGCACTATATACCCGTTTGTCACCTGATTCGATTGATGTGACAAGTACAAAACTGGCTTCGCCTTCGGGTCCGCCTTCCACTATGAACTCATCATCCACAGATATGATCTCATCACTTTCCTGGATAATTGTGCTTGTAGTAGAGCTATCGCCTGCACTGATAACAACCCTGATATTAGTTTTCTTCTTTTTTTCAGAATAATAAGGATGGATTGTATCGCACTGTGTGCATTTTATCAATATGTCCGGTTTTTCTTTCAGTATATCATGGGGCACAGGTTCATTTGGTGAACAATTGGGACACTGTGCCTGAATAATCTCATGTACCATTCTACTTTCATACCTCAAATTCTAATAGTGCTTAATGATAGTAAACACTTCGATGCCAACAAGAATATAAAAAAAGTAGTATTTGTTTATCTGAGTTTTTATTTACAGCCACAGAGGACACAAATAGTACAAAATACGCAAAGATTTGGTTAAATGATCCGTTTATTTTCGGTGAAAACTGAGCAAATTTATTTAATGGTTGGTTCATAATTATGGAATATGTTATTGGTAATAAACAATATAGGAAATTTATTAACCACATATTCTTATAACTTTCAACCAAGATTTGATAAAAATGTCATCCAAGGGGCAGATTGATCTGATTTATATCGACCCGCCGTTCAATACGTGGGAGAATTTTAACTAATGGAAGGTTCGGGATTTAAAAGCCTAGTCGAAAGATGCGAAAGCAATTTAGCATTTTTAAAAATGAGTCAAGAATAAATCAGAAAAAAATAATCGTGCAGGTTATAGATAGAAATCCTAAATCAACTGCACATATTTTTACTTTGTTTAAAGTGTGTTAATTATCCGGTATACTCCGGACAAACACAAGTGTATGACTATAAACTTCAGAATTAATATCTCTTCGGTCTATGGTTTTTATAGCACTCTCTGCAGTACACCGGTCTATCAGGATCGGGTACAAAAGGCACTTCAGTTTCCTGACCACAATCGGAACATGTAGCTGTATGCATTTCCCTTGGTCCAAAACCGCCTCTTCTTTCAAAACCTCTTCGTTCCATTTATTCTCATCCATTGTTGTTTTAATCAACTAATACAGAAATCCGCTCATGAGAATACGTGAATCCTGATGAGGTCTAAAGATTAATTGACAAGGCTTCTTTACTATCTACTGGTTTATAGTACTATTGCTCAAGATTTTATTTACAGTACCATTGCTCAACATTATAGAACCGCCTGATCCTAATCAACATCACGATGATAGGACTGTACCGACCTGACATCGATCAGGTTTTCCCGTGCCGCTTTAATACCCCTTGCAGCAGCCAGGGCGGCAGCAGTTGTAGTATGGTACGGGATATTGTACTTGATAGCAGATTTACGGATATAGCTGTCCTCGTAAACACCCTCCTTACCGATAGGCGTATTCAGTATGAACTGTATCTCCCGGTTATGCATTGCATCAACAATATTTGGCCGGCCTTCATGCATTTTCTTGATAACTTCACATTCGACCCCGTTTTCCTTAAAGAAACCGGCTGTGCCTTTCGTGGCAAGTATCGCAAATCCCATTGAAAACAGTTCCCTGCCCACAACAAGCGCACGCTGCCGGTCACTGGACGCTACAGTGATAAGTGCAGTACCTTGAAGGGCTAATGAAGACCCGGCAGCAACCTGGGACTTGAAAAAAGCAATCTCGAATGAATCTGCCATGCCCAGCACCTCGCCTGTAGAGCGCATCTCTGGCCCGAGCACGGGGTCAACTTCAGGGAACATATTGAACGGGAATACAGTCTCTTTGACACCAAAATGCGGGTAAGTACGCAGGTGGGTATCCATATCTGACAGTTTCGCACCAAGCATAACTTCGGTCGCAATTTGTGCCATTGATACGGCTGTGACCTTTGACACTAATGGCACAGTACGTGAAGCCCTTGGGTTCGCTTCCAGGATATAAACAATATCATCCTTAATGGCATACTGAATATTCATGAGCCCGATAACCTTCAATTTAGTTGCGATACGGCGCGTGTATTCTTTAAGGATCTCAATTTGTTCCTCAGGAATACTTACAGGGGGCAATACACATGCACTATCACCTGAGTGGATGCCGGCAAGTTCGATATGTTCCATGATCGACGGAATAAAAACATCAGTACCGTCAGATATTGCATCCACTTCACATTCCAGCGCATCCTCAAGGAACTTATCAATGAGCATGGGCGTATCAGGTGTTATCTCAATAGCTCCGGCAACGTATTTTTCAAGCATTTCATCGTCATATACGATCTCCATACCCCGCCCGCCAAGCACATACGAAGGGCGGACGATCAGTGGATAGCCTATTCGCCCTGCAACATCCAGTGCTTCTTCCAGTGATGTAGCAGTACCGGGTTTTGGCATTGGTATCTCCAGGTTCCTGATAATGTCTGCAAACCGCTCACGATCCTCAGCCAGGTCAATGCTTTTAACCGATGTTCCCAGTATGTTCACGCCTGACGCTTCAAGTTCTGCGGCAATATTCAATGGTGTCTGGCCGCCGAACTGCACAATTGCCCCGATTGGTTTTTCCTTCTCATAAATGCTCAGTACATCCTCTACGGTAACAGGTTCAAAGTACAGCTTATCCGAAGTATCATAGTCGGTAGACACTGTTTCAGGGTTGCAGTTGACCATAATGGACTCAAATCCAAGTTCGCGCAGTGTGAAAGCAGCGTGTACGCAGGTATAGTCGAACTCGATACCCTGTCCTATGCGGTTGGGTCCGCCGCCGATTATCATGATCTTCTTCCTGTCAGATACGGGCACCTCATCATTGGCATTGTAGGTAGAGTAATAGTAAGCTGCATCCTCTGCTCCACTCACAGGCACGATGTTCCATGCCTGGTGCAGGCCGAGGGATAAGCGCTGCTCACGTATCTGTTGTTCCGGTACACCCAGTATCCGGCCCAGGTACTTGTCAGAAAAACCATCTTTCTTGGCCTGTATAAGCAGGTCATCCGGCATCTTGCTACCTTTATACTTCAGGACCTTTTCTTCCAGTTCCACCAGTTCCTTCATTTGCTCTAAGAACCAGTGCTTGATATGAGTTATCCTGAACAATTCATCCACAGCCATCCCTTTTCGCAGGGCTTCGTAAATTATGAACTGGCGTTCGGATGAAGGTTCTACCAGCAGTTTTTGTAACTCATCCAGTGATAATTCGTTGAAGTTTCTGGCAAATCCCAGGCCATAGCGTCCTGTCTCAAGGGAGCGGATGGCTTTCTGGAATGCTTCTTTGTAATTCTTGCCAATGCTCATGGCCTCGCCAACAGCACGCATCTGTGTACCAAGCTGGTCAATAGAGCCGGGGAATTTCTCGAAGGCCCAGCGTGCGAACTTTATGACCACATATTCACCGGACGGTGTGTATTTATCCAGTGTACCATCTCTCCAGTATGGAATATCCTCCAGCAACAGGCCGCCTGCCAGTTTTGCAGATACAAGTGCGATCGGGAACCCTGTGGCTTTGGACGCCAGGGCAGATGAGCGTGATGTACGTGGATTGATCTCGATTACGACTATGCGGCCGGTATCCGGGTCGTGGGCGAACTGGATATTGGTGCCGCCAGTTACTCCGATCGCATCCACAATACGGTACGAATAGTCCTGCAGTTTTTCCTGTAATGCTTCATCGATGGTGAGCATGGGTGCAGAGCAGAAGCTGTCGCCTGTATGCACGCCCATGGCGTCAATGTTCTCGATGAAACAGACAGTTATTTTGTTACCTTTTGCATCCCTTACCACTTCAAGTTCCAGTTCCTCCCAGCCCAGTACAGATTCCTCTATAAGTATCTGCCCGATGAGGCTGGCTGATATGCCCCTGGCACCAATAGTGCGCAGTTCATCCACGTTATAGGCGAACCCCCCACCTGTCCCGCCCATGGTGTAAGCAGGCCGGATAACCACGGGATAGCCGATATCTTTCGCTATCTTTTCAGCTCCTTCCACGCTGAAGGTGGTCTCACTGCGGGCTGTCTCCACACCAACACTGTCCATGGTCTCCTTGAAAATAGTACGGTCCTCACCACGCTTGATGGCGTCGGCCTGCACTCCTATGATCTCGACGCCGTATTTTTCAAGGATGCCTTTTTCATATAGTTCAAAAGACAGGTTCAACCCTTTCTGGCCGCCCAGGTTGGGCAGCAGGGCGTCAGGGCGCTCCTTGTCTATGATCTTCTCCAGGGTTTCAATGTTCAACGGCTCTATATAAGTAATATCAGCCATACCGGGATCGGTCATGATGGTGGCAGGATTGGAATTAACGAGCACGATCTTAAACCCAAGCTGGCGCAGTGCTTTACAGGCCTGGGTGCCGGAATAATCAAATTCAGCGGCCTGGCCGATCAGAATCGGGCCGGACCCTATAATTAGTACTTTGTGGATGTCCTCTCTTTTAGGCATATCTTCACCTTCTCCGGAAGGGACATAATGACATAATACTCTTTTGTATTATACCGATATTCTTTTTATTTCAAAGGTTAGTATCTACATAATGAATATCCGGATAATAGGCGGGTCGGTCAATATCACAGACCTGTACAGGTTTCTCAAACAACTTTCAGACATTGAAAGCACCCACAATGTAACGGTGCAGGCATTGAACGCTGACCTGGTATCAGGCACCCGGCACTTGATGTTCGCAACAGGGAAGGCCATAAGGTCGTTTGGGTCGGGCAGGAACACTGCAAATAACCTTGGAATGGAGATAATGTTGTATGCTTCGGGTAACCTCCAGATAGGGCGGGCACTGGGCATGGGTGTAAAAACAGGGGATAACTGTGTTGCTGTAGTAGTGGCAGGTAACAACGGGGTGGACGGTGCTATTAGTGAAGTAAATGAAGTGCTTGATACCATTGATCCTGCAGTACTGGAATATTCAAAAGCCAAGCAGGACAGCTTACTGGAATTCTTCAATATAACCCGCGATGAGCTGGACGCTGTAGGTGAGAGCAAGATGCCTGAACTGGTGCTGGAGAGGGTGGCCCTGGTTGATGTGATCAAATAGATTGAGTTGAGTATTGATTGGATACGGATTTTGTATGCGTTGACTGAATACAAATATTGTATATCTGATTTAATACAAAATTAGTAATTAGTTGCGGCTTGATTGCAATTATATATTATAAGTCATACGACCTGCTGGAAGGCATCGTTAATTTTGTCTGGAGTACAATGTAGAACTCACAAAGATCATCTCCTCTCCCGATGGTCTTTTTGGATTTTATCACTGCATCGCCCTTGAATACGTAATCAGTGGCACCTTTTAGCAAACCGTGGGTAATATTACATAGGTGAATATTGAATTTTCCATGAGGGTGTACGAACTGACATTTGGTGACCACATAATGCATCACATTAGGGTCTATCAATTCCAGGTCTGATTCACGTCCAAGTTTTAGATCAATATCAGAAAATGCCGTTTTAAATGTTTTCAGATCCCAGTCACCAATATTAAATTCCCTTTCATATTCCTTAATTATCTGTTCACCCATTCGTATTCCCAGTTTTTCAACTGTAGTATATATCTCCTTTTTATCCTTTATTCCGTCAAGGAAAATTAAAAAAGCCATCAGTTCATTGCTAAAACCGCCTCTTGAACTCATAAGGCTGTCCACCAGTTCGGAAATTCTTCCTTCAATCTCCCGCTTATGCTGCAGGACTATTAAACTAGATACTTCAACAGGTTCATAATGATAACCGTTCATTTTCAGAATGTTCACCAGTGTTTCGGTTATGGATTCGATGACCACCTTATTTGAGTATGAATGGAATATTGTGAGCTGGTCCAGGTCAATATCGATCCTGTCAACAATCCGTGAGGTCTCAAATACGGATTTTATCATTGGCAGGAGTGCCTGCAGGTTAATGTCCCGCCTGGGCAGTCCGGTATAGACTAAGAACAGGTCAGTATCATCACTCGCCTGGCCTAACATCAGCCTCTCGTAATTCTTCCTGTGGATCGTCACCATCTGGTAGTTAGTATTAATATGGGTGTTGACCAGGGTTTTCCAGAATCCTGGTTTTAACCGGATCTCTTTGATGAGAGTGCCCAGATCACCAAGATGTACCAGGCAGTCCTTGTAAGCCTCACTACTATTATTTCTTTCAATGAAATTGATGCTGGTCTCAGAGTACCGGTTGGAAATGTGTTCAATACCGATATTATAATCTACCATGAACAGGCAGATCAATTTCAGGATGAGGGCACGCTGCCCCTTGCTCCCGCCTGAAAGTATATATGTTGAAGATGGCTCGAACCTTGTTTTTGTCCTCCACCCCAGCCTGATACACAGGTCATTGACCTGCTCCACAAGATTATCAATATATGGGTATGGCACAGGCTCAAAAAGCCCCTTAACAATGCCCTTTTCCGGAAGTATCCCCTGGCTATTCCCAAGTAACCACTGCCAGACAAGTTTGTCCACTAAAACTCTCTGGTTCTCTATTTTCTCACTTGATACTGCATCATTGATGGCGTTCTCAAGGCTGCCATGGCTTTTAATCATCAGGTCTGCGAACTCGATGATCTCCCTGATGCTTGCACTTATGTTCTCCTCGTTTCTTTCAAGGAGGGGAGATAGGATGTCCAGATGCTTTTTCTCAAGCGTAATATTGCGTCGTTCCATTTCTACCGGAATAATGTATTTGAACTACTTCCTTATTAATGCTATGAAAGTAAACATTAATGTTCACTCGGGTATTTTATAATGACATTAGATTGATTTATCTTAATGTGTTATTAATAGTGATGATTTCCAGATAGGTGATAATAAAATGAATAGTGAAAAAACCGCATCAGAGATCGCAGAGGCCGTAATAGATGGAAGTTCGGAAAATGCCCCTGGTTACCTAAAGGGCAACCCGAGAAGGAAAGAAGCTGAAAAGGAGCGCCAGGAACTGAAAAAGAAAAAATTAGAGCAGGAGGCAGCATTTTTCGATGACCTAATTGACAATTTGCTGATCCCAAAGGGCTTGGTGACTGAAAAGGAGAAAAGTTTCATATATATACAAGAAAATGCGATGGCTTCGAGGAATTTTTGGGAGATGTGGCTTGCAAACTATAATAAGTTGCAGGAAATGGATGGTAAAGTCTCATTAAAACCATATATAGATTATGAATTTGATGTAAAACCATCTATTTTATTAAAAGAGAAGATGTGCTCTTTACCTGATAATATCTTTGAGATGGATTTTTACTTTGAACGGCTTGCACGGTTTGCTGCTGATTTCCAGACAGAATGGAAAACACCTCATTTCTATATGAAAAAGAATCAGTCAGGGGCAAATGTCCTGAAAGAAGAATACGAGACCCCGAGAAATAAAGAAGCTGAACAAATCGTATTAAAGATTTGGGATTTGATCAATGGCTTCGACACTGCCAACACTTCGGTTATGGATTATTATAGTAAGGTGCTTAATAAATTGCCTGAAAAGACCATTGATGCAGAAAATTCCAAACAAATATATGTCGATATTTTCGGGAGTGCCAGACAGGCAAAAGTATTCGAACAAAAAAGGTTCGGGTTGTTGAAAGAATATGGCAAGGTACTATTTCTGGTAAAGGATAACTGGGAAAAGCGACTGGAAAGGAAGTACGACAATTTCACCTGTATCGAAGACGTTAGCGATACTATTGATTCAATCCTGGAAAATAGACTTAAAGAGATAGATACGATGTTTTCATAGGAAAACAACTTATCAGTCAAGCAGTCCTCAGGATTCATATTTCAGGATGATCGCAAGATCAATTTGGGTCAGGGATGAATACCCGCATGCATATTCATTTTGGTCAATCCGGGGCCAGAATGAATAAACCGCATGCACTTTCATAGGGATCGATCCAGTGATGGATTTCACACATATCCTCAGCGGGATCGTAACGTAGGCATTCCACACATTTGTATTCTATAAGCTCATCCATAATAATCACCAATGGGCATTCTATAATGAATAATACTTATGTTATATCAGGTTTTTGAAAGTTACTTCTTACGCTTATTCAGGCGCAGAATATAAATATCCGGTCTCGGCCGTTTACCTGATGTTGAAGCAAAATCAGAATAGCAACGCGGGCACAGGTTGCGTACGTTTACAGAAGCAATTTCCTGCGTGCCCGGGATTATCCTGGCAAATACAAAATTTGAAGGAGAACCTACGGCTTCTGCTGTACTTTCCAGCAGTTTCAGGATATGTTCTTCGAATACCTCAATGTCGTCCACCTGGAATCCCCTTAAATTAGCCGTATATCCGGAACAACTGCATGGCAGGGCAAAAAGGTCAAGTTCGATCACCATTACTGCGCGGCCGATCAGCCGCCTGATGCCGTCCTCCAGGTCGGCACGTATCCTTAAAAGTTGTTCCGGATTCATCAGGTCTCAATTCCTTTTTTTGTTATAGTGTTCCACTGTACCAGCTTCTCATCAGTAGTGCCCATATGGTCATACATTTGTGCAATCTCTGATATCTTACGCTCGCAGTACCCACATGTATGGCAGACCGTACTGTGCTTTTTCCATTGCTCTATGGCCCCGTCCAGTGCTTTATTCGGGATATTGAACAGATCGACCAGGTCTTTGGGGCAGTCCATCAGGTCCATCAGGTTTCCGTCGTAGCTTTCAGCGGCATAAGCGTTGACACAGTTCAGTATCCAGTTTATGAAATGTGAGCGCCCGCCTATCTTGAACACATCTGTTATGTGGGCATATTCCTTTAGATCCTCTGGTCTGATGAAAGGTGATTTTAGGATCAGTGAGGGGTCATTGATGCGCAGGGTCAGGCATTTGTGGTAATAATAGTCGTCCTGCACATTAGGCCGGGGAGGTGGCCCGTTGACGTGGGAGAAGAAGTTGAAATGGGCATACCGAAACGGGCACCGGTACAGGCAGCCTTCGTTCACAAGGAGTTTTAGTTCACAGTCCACCGCATCCCTGATGGCTTCAAGCACATCGAAATGACGGTTCACGTTGGAGTCTATGACAATAGACGAGGCTCCCAGTTGCTCGAAGAATTCAGCCTTCTGGGGGCTGTCAACAAATGCCAGCACGCTGACCACTACCGGGATGTTGAATTCGCTGGCGATCATCTCTATCAGGTACGGGTCTGCTACTACTACGGTATCTACGCCTATGTCCTCAAGGTTGGAGATGTACCAGTGTATGAGGTTATATCCTTCCGTAGTAAGCTGCTGGCCGCCCATGCATGA
This sequence comes from Methanosarcinales archaeon, assembly GCA_030666885.1. Taxonomy (GTDB): domain Archaea; phylum Halobacteriota; class Methanosarcinia; order Methanosarcinales; family Methanocomedenaceae; genus Methanocomedens_A. The sequence goes on along the minus strand of DAOUWY010000006.1, from coordinate 9,819 downwards.
ACTGTTCAGTACCATCTCGATCTTTACATTTTTACTGTGGCAGTATTCGGTGTGCCTGGCAACTTCTTCCAGTCCGGCATGGCCCAGGTTGACCCTGCCTGTGCCTATGTAGTCGGGCGAACCTGCCATATAGATGGAATATATGTCCTTTGAGCTGTCCAGCATTTGCTGGAGGCCGTCGAAGTGTCCGGGGTGTGGAACGTAGAGTTTTTTGTTCATGGTCGATGAGATGATTTATGTTGGGTGTGGATGATAAAGGTTTTTATCGGGTCATAGATTGATTCAAAGTTCAAAATGGTCAGATCATATCCTGTAAAAACATATTTTATCACTCATAACATAGAAGGTTCCAATGCACACAAGGTCAGACATTACCAAAGACGATACCAAAGACGAAACTGCAACACAGGAGATGATCATCACCACATTGTCGAAGAGTGTAAAAAAAAACCTTACACCCGATTGTGCCGTATTATTTTCAGGAGGAGTGGATAGTTCACTAATAACAGCACTGGCAGCCAGGCATGTACCTGGTATATCACTTATTACAGTTGGCTTTCCAGGGTCAAACGATGTGAAATGGGCACCGGATGCTGCACAATTATTGGGTCTGGAGAACAGTCTCATTCTTAAGATAATCGACCTTGATGATGTTGAATCGACTATTCCATGTGTTATGGAGGCCCTGGAAACCGCAGACCCCATGGCTATCTCACTGGGTGTACCACTGTATATTGCCTGCACCAAGACAAAGAGCAGAAATATTAACCTGCTGCTGGCCGGGCAGGGGGCTGACGAACTGTTCGGAGGGTACCACAGGTATAAGGAGATTTCAAAAGAGGGGGCATCTGCCCTGCATGAAGCCATTGCCACAGATGTGGCACGGCTGCCCCGGCGTGATATCCTGCGGGATAATACCGTGGCAGAAGCAGCGGGAATAAAGCTGGTAGCCCCGTTCCTTGACCCTGATGTGGTTGAACTGGCCCTTTCCATTCCGGCTGCATCGAAGGTAAGTGAGTTTGGCGGCGAACTTGTCGGCAAATACATCCTGCGCAGGGCCGCGGAAAATGTGGTACCGGCCGAAATTGCGTGGCGGGAGAAAAAAGCGTTCCAGTATGGCAGCGGGGTATGGGCAGCCCTTGGCAGACTTGCCAGGCAGGCAGGGTTCAAAAAGCAAGACAAAGGCTATATAAGAAAATATCTTTATTCGGTTGCAAAGGAAAACAGGATAAAACTGGATGTAACATCATGATAACAACCAAGGACGTGGAACATATTGGCTGGCTTGCCAGGTTGAAAATGGAAGAGGAGCAGCTTGAGGGATATGCGGACCAGTTGAACTCTGTACTTGATTATTTCGGGCAGCTGGATGAGGTGGATACCAGGGAAGTTGAGCCCACCTACCATGTACTGGAAATGAACAATGTGTTCAGGGATGACAAGATCACTGATTGCCTCACCCGGGATGAAGCTATAGGCAATGCGCCCAAAACACAGGACGGCTACTTCAAGGCCCCAAGGATAATCTAGAGGTGTGGGAATGATAACGGTATCACAGACATTGGAGAATGTACGGGATTCGTCTGCAAAGGAAGTTGTAAGCCAGTGTATTGAAAGAATCGAGGCCAGTAAGTTCAACACTTTCATCACAGTGGCAAAGGAATCAGCCCCCGAAGCTGCCAAAAAATCAAAAAACATCAAAGGATCGTTGGCAGGCGTACCAATTGCCATCAAGGATAATATTTCAACCAAAGGTATCCGGACCACATGCGCATCCGGGATCCTGGGTGGCTATGTGCCCCCATATGATGCCCATGTAATTGAGCGCCTGAAAGAGGCGGGGGCTGTTATCGTTGGCAAGGTGAACATGGACGAGTTCGCAATGGGGACATCCACTGAGACCAGTCATTACGGCCCCACACTTAACCCCTGGGACATAAAGCGGGTGCCGGGCGGCTCATCAGGCGGCAGTGCGGCTACTGTGGCAGCAGGTGAAGTGCCGCTGGCCCTTGGTTCTGATACTGGCGGCTCGGTCAGGTGTCCTGCATCTTTTTGCGGCGTAGTGGGGCTAAAACCCACATATGGCGTGATATCCAGGTACGGCTTGATCTCATATGCCAACAGCCTGGAGCAGATAGGACCCATTGCTTCCAATGTGGCAGATATGACACACCTGTTCAATGTGGTTGCGGGACATGACCCGCGGGATTCCACGTCCGTACCAGGCGAGAAGGATTATACAAATGCACTGGTTGACGATGTGGAGGGACTTACCATTGGCGTACCAAAGGAATACTTTGGTGAGGGTATTGATCAGGCTGTGGAAAAGTCGGTCCGGGACAGCGTGCACAGGCTGGAAGACCTGGGAGCATCGTGGCAGGAAGTGGAGATGCCACATACAAAGTACGCCCTGGCTGCTTATTATGTAATTGCCATGAGCGAGGCGTCCTCAAACCTGGCCCGGTTCGACGGTATGCGCTACGGGCTGCGCCTGGAAAAGGACCATGACTGGCATACTACATACAGCGAGATACGCTCACAAGGGTTTGGTGAGGAAGTGAAACGTCGCATACTCCTGGGGACATATGCGTTGTCGGCAGGGTACATGGACAAGTATTACCTGAAGGCCCTGAAAGTCAGGACACTTATCAAACAGGACTTCGAGCGGGCGCTGAAAAGTACGGACGTACTTATCGCACCCACTATGCCCACACCCGCATTCAAACTGGGCGAGAAGATAAGCGACCCCCTGACTCTTTATATGGCAGATGTTAACACTGTACCTGTAAACCTCTCAGGCGTGCCGTCAGTTTCACTCCCATGCGGTTTTTCAAACGGGCTGCCGATCGGGTTGCAGATAATGGGGAAGCATTTTGATGAAGAGACCATTATCCGTACGGCATACACTTTCGAACAGAACACTGAGTTCCATACCAAGGCACCGGAGGTGGCATAAATGCGGGAGGAAAGCCTGAAATTGCGTCCATACCTGGACGAGGTCGGTGTGATGATAGGGCTTGAGATACATGTGCAGTTAAACAAGCTCAATACCAAGATATTCTGCGGCTGCCCCCTGGACTACCACGATGACGGGCCTAATACCCATACATGCCCGGTATGCCTGGGACTGCCAGGGTCGCTACCAGTGATAAACCGTAAGGCTGTGGAGTATTCCATAAAGGTGGGGCTGGCACTGGGCTGTTCTATCGAGGAGCATACCCAGTTCTACAGGAAGAACTACTACTATCCTGACCTGCCAAAGGGGTTCCAGATCACACAGTACGATTATCCGATTGCCTCAAAAGGCTACATTAATATCGAGGGCGAGGATGGCGAGGTACGTATCCGCATCAACCGTGCTCATATGGAAGAGGACCCTGGCCGGCTGCTGCATGAAGGGGGCAGTATCGAGCGTTCCAAGTACACACTGATCGACTACAACCGCAGCGGTGTGGCATTGCTTGAGATAGTGACCGAGCCCGACATCAGGAGCCCGAAAGAGGCACGCCGGTTTTTGGATAAGTTGCGCAACATCCTTGAGTACCTGGATGTGGTAGATACCACACTTGAGGGCTCTATGAGGGTGGATGCCAATATCTCACTGTCCGGAGGCAGCCGCTCAGAGGTGAAGAATATCAGCAGCCACAAGGGTGCAGAGAGGGCGCTGCTGTTCGAGATCGTGCGGCAGAAGAATTTGCTGCGCCGGGGCGGTAAGGTGGTGCAGGAGACCAGGCACTTTGATGAGGCCAGGGGCGTGACCGTGAGTTTGAGGACCAAGGAGGAGGCGCATGATTACAGGTATTTCCCCGAAGCAGACCTGGTGCCCCTGAAAGTGGCTGACCTGGCACCTGGGATCGCTAAGACCCTGCCTGAACTGCCTGATGCCAGGCGGCAGAGGTTCATATCCCAATACGGTGTTACCGATGACCATGCAAAGAGCCTGACCTCTGAGAAGCAGGTGGCAGATTTTTATGAGCAAGTGGCGACAGAGGTTGACCCGAAACTGGCTGCTGTGTGGATTGCTGATGTGCTTAAGGGTGAACTGAACTACAGGAACCTTGGCATAGATGCATTTGCCGGCGCAAATATGGTACAGCTGGTTAAACTGCTTGCCTGGGATAAGATCACAGAGCAAAGTGGAGTGGAGGTTATCCGCACTATACTGGATGAGGGGGGCACCCCCGATGATGTCGTGGCAGCTAAGGGACTGCTGAAGGCCGGCGGCGACCTTGTTACTGCGGCGGTGGAAGAAGCTATTACCGAGAACCCCCAGGCTGTGGAGGACTACAGATCTGGCAAACAGGAGGCTGTGAACTTCCTGATGGGCCAGGTTATGAAGAAGACCAAAGGCCGTGCCGATGCCAAAGAAGTGCGCGAGATGATAATCCAGAGGGTTTAAGTCAAATAATTTCTATAAGAACATGCGAGGCTGCAAAATATGAAAGAAGAACGCTGGGGCGATATAGGCTCAAAATCCTCACACTTAACAAGTGTACATCCGTGTTACAATGAAAAGATGCATTTCAAGACCGCACGTATTCACCTGCCTGTGGCACCAAAATGCAATATCCAGTGCGGATACTGTATCCGCTCCATTGATAAATGCGAACACAGGCCCGGGGTGAGCAGCGGTATCCTGACACCAGGGGAGGCGCTGGAGCGGGTGGATAAGTATGTAAAGGAGATGGATAACCTGAAGGTGGTGGGTATTGCAGGCCCTGCCGAGGCCCTGGCAAATGATGCTACCTTTGAGACCCTGCGTCTGGTACATGAGAAGTACCCTGACCTTATCGAATGTATTGCATCTAACGGGCTGCTGCTGAGCGAGAAGGTAGATGAGTTGAAGGCTGTGGGTGTTAATAGTGTGACTGTGACTGTGAACGCTGTCAATCCCGGGACTGCTGCTAAGATTTACAAATGGGTACGGTATCACGATAAGACCTATAAGGGACTGGAAGCTGCCGAACTTTTGCTTGAAAAACAGTGGGAAGGTATCAAGGCTGCTGCCGAGGCCGGGCTGGTGGTCAAGATCAATACGGTGCTGCTGCCTGATATTAATAAGGATGAGATTGAGGATATTGCTAAAAAGGGAGCTGAGTACGGGGCTTTTATTATGAATATTATCCCGCTGATACCTTTATACGATTTCGAGAACTCTGAGCCGCCGACCTGCGATGACCTGAAGGATGTACGCGAACTGGCTGGGAAGTACCTGCCGCAGTTCAGGCTGTGCCAGCAGTGCCGGGCCGATGCTGTGGGTGTGCCTGGGGCTGAACCGTGCGGGTCGCCTGTGCAGAAGCGGGCGCAGGGTGAGTATTTCCATGGGTAGATAGTTTGGTTAAATATCTGCTTCGTTAAAATTTATATGGAGTATACTGTGAGTTTGTGTGGGATTAAAACTCGAGTTAATAATATTTTAAAAAAATAACAGCTATCCATTGGCTTTTTTAACCAAAGTCTGAATGTGGACATTCTTCAGGACTGTAGTCCCATTTACAAACATCGAAATAATCACAACCCTCACAAATACTTTCTAAATAGTCTAGAGTATCACCCAATCAAATCACCACGCGACTTTAATTTTCTTAATTTGATTATCAAATTTACTTTTGCAAAGAATTGTTCCATCCTCCTTGCCTTTAGTATATAGTTTGTATTCAAGGTCAACATCTTTTTTGCAATAGTCGATTACTTTCTGATAATTTCCTCTTTTCCATTCCTTTGGAGCATCCTTTGCATCCATTAATTTAAACTCATTAAAATTTAATTCTGCAAGGATTGCAAGCGGAACACGAAAGCCCAATTTTTTTTCGATATTTTTCATAGTGTCAACTATGATACGTTTATATTTTTGGCTCAAATTCTTTATTCCTATTTCATGTTCAAGTACTTTAAAATCAAAGTCTAATATATTGTATCCATTTATGACACAATCTTCATCTAGAGCATTATCAAATAAGTTTATAACTCCATCAAGAGGTTCAGTTCCTGGAACATCATCTGGTGAAAATACGTGATAAATGGAATCTCTAGAATCTAGAACAACAAGACATGCTACACCCATTTTATGTATATTATTCCAGCCTCCAACTTCAGAAGCTAATTTCTTTGTTTCAATATCAAATGTTAGAACCATAACTTATCACCATTATTCAAATGTTAATTATTTCGAGAGCGAGGAAAATTATTAAAACTGAAAATAGTGTGCCAGTGATTCTTATATCTGCAAATGCTATTTTTAGTGGCATACTCAACAGTTGCATAATGACTGCACCTAAAGGTGGGACCATTAAAGTGATAAATCCCAATATTATCAAGATCAAAAATATTGTTACAATCATAGAATTTCTCTCTGCATTAGTAAATGTTGATTGTAATATAATAACTTTTCCACGTAAAAAGTGTGGAAATAGTTGAAAGAGTAAAAATATATAAGTATCTGGAAAGCAATCAGATGAAGTATGGATCAAACTATACTCATTACTCCGCTTGGATGGGAGCGAGATAGAGCGTCATATTTGGGGCAGGAGCTCAGGGTTCATAAAGCATATTTACTTTTTAGAACCGATCACAAAGAAAATTGTAATTTTGCTAATATGGTGAAAAAGGACCTTGTAGATAAAGGAACCAAAGTGATATCAATTTATCTTGATAATAATCGTGAATTTGAATCAGTCTTATTGAATGTTTCAAAGTTAATTGTCCAAGAATCTGAGGAACAAAATATAGTCTATGTTAACATGTCTGCTTCTGGAAAGATAGCCGCGGCGGCTGCAACTATAGCTTCTATGTTCCATCGTGATAAAATTAAAAGTTTGATTTATGTTTCAGCTCAAAGCTATTCTGTTCATGAAAAAGATCCAGATAAAGCATTTAGGGAACATGGACTTGCTATTGGTATGGCAAATCGATATTCACCACCACTGTTTCATATCGAAAGACCTTCTGAACAAATTCTGAAGACTATCATTGCATTATATGAAAATGGATCAATGAAATATGAAGAATTGTTGAAAACCTTAAAAGAACAAAATGTATCTGGATTTGAATCTTTTGAATACCCGCCGCTGGAAAATTTTAGTCGGAAACGTGAAATTACCAAATGGACCGCTAGGTTACGGCGAAATATTGTAAAGCCAGTGGAGAATCTTTATATAAAAACTTCTCCCTCTCATCAAGGACCGGAAAAAGTATTAAGATTAACACGAGAAGGAAAATACCTTGCAATTCTGACTGGCATGGTATCATCTTTGAAATCTGATTAAAGTATTTGAAAAACATCGTCTGGCAAATTCTTTGGATGCTTTGGATGAAGCCTGTGCAGAAGCTGGTGCAGGGTGAGTATTTCCATGGGTGAGGTGGCAGTATTATTCTCATAAACGAGTTTGGTTGGGAACTCATAAGGATTTTAAATGAAGAATTCAATAGGGTATACCATGCACTTTAAAGTCGTTCTGGAAGAAGACGAAGAAGTAGGCGGCTATGTTGTTAGCTGCCCAAGCTTGCCGGGTTGTTTTTCTCAGGGAGATACAATGGATGAGGCACTTGAAAATATCAAGGAGGCCATACAGGCATGCCTAGAATCCCTGGCAGAGGATGAATTAAAGACGTACTTGACCACCCCTTCATCCAGAGTAGTTGATGTGGTGGCCTGATGTCCAAACTTCCGGTGATTTCCGGAATGAAGGCTATCAAGGCTTTTTCCAGGGCAGGTTGGACCCCGCACAGGCAGGTAGGAAGTCATGTTGTCCTGAGAAAAGAAGGATCCAGGGTTACGTTATCTGTCCCCAAACATAAACAATTAAAACCGGGTCTATTGAGGCATTTGATAAAAGATGCAGGACTTACGGTTGAAGAATTTGAAAGTTTGTTATAATAGGTACTATTGATTGCCTAGGATGCCGTGGGTGTGCCTGGGGCTGAACCGTGCGGGTCGCCTGTACAGAAGCTGGCGCAGGGTGGCAGCCAGCCGTGTGATTCCTTCAGACCGGGTCAGGACAGCAGAAAATGCAAGAATACAGCACCGGTCAGGAAATAGCATTTATTTATTGTAGAACAAATTTTCAACGAGGTCTTCTTTTGTTATTTTCAAATATGCTGCAATATCTTTTAAAATATTATTCAGTGTTCCCACCTTAATGGGACTATGGGCTGGAATTGTTATCGAATGCTTGTGCCCCATAAAATTGCTCATTAATCGGATGTGACTTCCTGTTTGGCGTGAGATTGTATAACCATATTTGCCCAGGACGGTGTATAAATTTTTATGCGATACATCCCTCGGCATTCTGGGCATACGTCAAAATCTCCTCTCTGACAAAATGAAGCCTGATCAATCTGGGTATGTCTTGTGCGTTATCAAAATGACATCTTAATGCATCCATGATATTTTCTTTTATTTCTTCTATAGTTTCGCCTTCAGTAAAAATAGAATACCCGAGTGCCTGAGCGTTATAACCCCCTTCAGGGTCATCTTCTATTAAAAACATGATTTCTTTCATGGTGCACATCCTTTAATATCAATTACTTTTCTCCTACTTTAAGCTTTATCATGATGATTCCAGTTTTCATACACCTCTTCACTTCCCTGCTTTGCCCACCTGCACTGACCCCGCTGAGCGTCCCCGGTGCCCTTGTGGTAAGCAGAGCGGGCTGGCAGGGGATTTTCGATTAATCCGGCTGTCTGTGACGATGAAGAGCCCTGCGCCCCTCCTGTACAGAAGCGGGTGCAGGGTGGGTATTAACATGGGTGATGGGTCTTCCTGCTCATTTAAACAGCTAATCCAGCAGCCATTTCCACAGAGCCACAAACTTTGGAGTTTTGTACAAGTCTATCGGTCACTATTGACCAAAAGTGACCGATGTAATCTAACAAAATGAACATACTACTTTTATTGCACCTTGGGGGAACTTGTAGCACAACAATGCCAAAGCGTGTGCAGGGAGAGTATTATCACAGATAAGTGGCACACATTTTGTCCCACCAACAACATTCGGATTAAAATCATAATGATTAACATCCGATAACTTTATAATTATACGAAACCAAATCATAATAAACATGCTCCGTAAATTCATCAACCGCACCGAAGAACTCACCTCCCTAAACCGCGATTACCAGAGCAAAGCCTTCTCATTCACAGTCATCTACGGCCGCCGCCGGGTCGGTAAAACAGAACTTATACACAATTTCCAGCAAGATAAGCCCCACATCTATTTCCTGGCAGACAGAAGGGGCACCATGTCAAACCTCCACAGGTTCAGGAAAAAAGCCGCAGACTTTTTCGAGGACTTCGAACCCAGCCTGGAAACATTTGACGAAATGTTCAATTACATAAAGACAAAATGGACCCGCAAGGAAAAACTGGTAATAATTATCGATGAATTTTCCTACCTGGTCCAGCAGGACGATTCAATCCCCTCAGTCTTCCAGTTGATAGTCGATGAAATCCTAAAAGACGTACCATTCCACCTCATACTGTGCGGTTCCTCCGTGTCCATGATGGAGAAAAGCACACTCGCATATTCAAGTCCGCTGTATGGCAGAAGGACAGGCCAGATAAAAGTACAGCCAATCCTGTTCAGGCATATTCACGAATTTTTCCCTGGGTTATCCCAGGATGAACTGGTGAAAATATACGGTGCAACCGGAGGCGTTCCATTTTACCTGCAGTTCTTTGATCCGGATGACACATTCCAAAACAATCTCAGGCACAACCTGTTCACAAAGGACGCCGTACTGTATGCAGAGGGCGAATTCCTGCTGCGCGAAGAACTGCGGGAGCCTTCCACTTTCATGAACATCCTCTTTGCCATATC
>DAOUWY010000162.1 GCA_030666885.1 Methanosarcinales archaeon | reverse complement strand
TTCTTTTTATCCTTCCAGTAAGACTCTGCAATTGAGTAGTAAGTGTAGGTTTTACCTTTCTTTTTCCGTGTATGTGATTGTAGGTGCATGGTCTGTTCTTGGTATATAGTATAAAAGAGTATCTATAAATACTTTATTATTTAAAGTCTGTTCGTGGAATAAATTAAATATTCAACTCTGGTTTTGGAGAAAAGGATAGCAGTAAGACCAATAAGTAATTATATAAAATAATTAAATGGAAGGTTTAACTGGTAAACTGAAGAACATGGGTTATAAGTAAGAACAAAACTTTTCAGGATATGAACTCTTCTTATCCCCTTATAGGGATTCTTTAATAGCTTGAAATGTTCAGGGAAAGAGAGTATCTCAGAAATCTTACTTTCAAGAACCCCCTTTTATGGTCGATTCTTTTTACATGCCTTATTGATCTTTCTCTTACAATTTTCCTCAATAAAGCATTCCATTCTCAGTCCTCAAACATCTCATCGAAGGATTCCACTTTAATAAATCTGCCTTTTTCGGCCTCCTTCAATCTTTTAATAAATTCGTCATTCAGCGGAAGTTCATCAACCGGATGCCAGTCTATCTTTTCGCAGAATTCCCAGTCTTCATCTGTCAACCTGCCGGTTTTTAGATATCTTTCAAATATTTCTTTCCTGAGAACTTCTTCTCTGGCAACTTCAGACCAATTGACCCATGGAAACAGACCAATTTCATTTTTCACATGGTCAGGCACAGTCAATACTACATTTACCATTCACAACACACCTCTGGTTTTAAGTTCTTCAAACCTTTTCAACTCATCCAGGCGTTTCAGTATCCCTGCTTTCATTACCTCGTTCCAGTTTATTTCAGGGAATTCTTTTTTTATCCTATTAAATCTGTCAGGCATTGATACTGTGATTGTGGCCATGAGATCACCTTAATTGCTTTGCTTATATTGTAGGATATTTGGACACATGAATATTTGCATTCACAGATATCTGTATATACACTGATTGAAAAAAGAACATTATCCAAAATAAATAAGCGTGGAATTAAAACCAACACTGATTGTAAAATCCTACTCGAATATCTCAGGCACGATCCTGCGCGCAACTTCCATATAAGCCGCCACCAGGTCCCCCTTATCGAACCTGAACACATCCTTGTCAAGTGAATTCCCTGTTTCCTTATCCCAGAACCTGCAGGTATCACACGATATCTCATCACCCAGTATGATCTCATCACCCCTGCGCCCGAACTCAAGCTTGAAATCCGGCAGCAGAAGTCCCTTCCCGTCCAGGTATGACTTGAGGATCCCATTGATCTCCAATGCAGTCTTCTTAATACCTGCCAGTTCCTCCTTTGTGGCAAGACCCAGCGCCGCCGCAATATCCTCATTCAGCATGGGGTCATGACGGGAATCATCCTTGTAGTCCATTACTATGACCGGCGGCTCCAACGGTTGCCCCACCTCAATAGGATACTTCTTAGTAATAGAACCGGCTGCAATGTTTCGAACAATGACCTCAACCAGGATTATCTTAATGTTATCGACCAGCATCTCATTATCGGTCACCATCTCCCGATAATGGGTCTTGATGCCATTCTCTTCCAGCAGTTCGAACAACTTTTTAGATATCTGGGCATTATAATATCCTTTTTTAGAAACTTCAGCTTTCTTTTCCCCATCGAACGCTGTGAGGCTGTCCCTAAACACCACAATAAGCGCATCAGGATCCTCTGTCCGGTAAACAGTCTTAGCCTTTCCAGAATACAGTTCTTCACCCTTATTCATCAAATCACCCTATGCTGTTGGAAATAATGTGATAGCAGTAAAACAATATAACACTACCCATCATATTATCCATAATATTACCCATAGTATTACCCATCATACCATATCCAATACACATTTTACGATATCCTGCGCGACATTCACCCTGCAAGCTTCAAAGATTCCCTTGCCCGAAGGCGTACCGTTCACCTCAAGTATCTGCAGCCCATCCTCACCCTCGATAAGGTCCACCCCTGCATATACCGCACCCACAGCCCCGGCCGCCTCCACTGCCAGGCCTGCAATCTCACCCGTTACCTCACATCTTTTATGTGAACCGCCCCTGGACAGATTGTTTATCCACGAACCAGGTGGTGCCAGCCTGTAGATAGCAGCAGGTACATCCCTGTCCACTACGAAAACCCTGATATCCCTGCCCGGATTGGAAATAAAACGCTGTAGATACAGCACGCCCCTGGTATCAATGACCGAACTCAGCAGCTTTACCGAGTGTTCATCATCAACCACGCAATGGATATCCATTCCCTTGAACCCGAAAATTGGCTTCACTACCGCCCTGCCCCAATCCCTGATCGCATCCATTGCCACATCCAGGTCGGTGGTTAGTATAGTATCAGGGGTGGGCAGGCCGTGCTCCCTGAAAAGGTATGAGCATATGTGTTTATTAGCGGCCGTACGAATAGCCTCAGGCGGATTTACCACCTTCAGTCCCGACCTTTCCAGGTTGCACAGCACATCCAGTCTGTACGGCATATCCTCTGAACCGCCGCCACCACCGCTGCTGCCACCATCACCATCACCACTGCTACCACTTCCACCACCAACATCTCTTACAATCACCGCATCCAGTGATTTAAGGTCAGTGTTTCCTGTATAAAGCCTGTTGTGTTCCTGTATACTTGTAGTTACGTCGTGAAGCCTGAAGACAACAGGCCGGGCGCTGGCTTTTACAAGTGCATCATTCAATGCAACAGCAGTCCAGTCCCCGGGATCGGTCACTGCAATACCGATACGCTTCACCTGAAAACCCCCTCAATAATAACCGGACTGATATTCAACTGTTCCAGCACGCACGCCTGGATATTCACTGCCTTTGCTACCTCATCAATGATACTACCATCAGCCGTAGCAATGATCCCGTTACTTTGCTTCAGGTCATGATCCACATGTCTCGATGTTCCGGCAATCCCTATAAGCCCCACATCCTTCAACTTTTCTTCCACCCACCGTGCCATCTCTTTGCTCTTACTTATCTGGCTGTCGAATAAAAACTCCACCCGAAAAGGAGCAAAACCTCTTAGTGCCCCTAAGATCTCATCCATTGCCTTTGCGGTCAGTCCCGAGCACCGGTAATTCCTGAACACACCTCTGGTATCCCTTAAAAACCCGTCATCACACAGATAGACCGGCTCACCCTTAAGCGCAGATTCCACCCCGATCAGCACATTATAACCGTCAACCAACACCACCTTTCCATCCAGGTCTTCACACTTAACTGTCTTTTCCCTGCGGCTTTTTATTGTGTCCCTGCCAACTACCACCCTTGTAAAAACATACCGCCATTTGATATCCAGCCGGTAGTGATTGCAAACAAACGTAATGGCTCCCTTCCCCGGATAACCCCTGTCTAAAAGATACCTTATATCTGCTACGGCTTTTCCAGGATATGGCATGGTCAGTACTCCAGTTTGAACCTCAACAGTGCAGCAATCCCGCCCAGACCGTGCAGCCTGTGACCTGGCTCGAACTCGGTACTGAACACGACCACCTCACCCCGGCTGTGTTCTATTGTCAGCAAAAACGCATCAATGTTCTCACCTTTTTCACGTCCTTCTCTTAGCAGTTCATCAGCAATAAGCAGGGTTTCGATCGCACCCATATCCCTGGCCCTGTGCACTTCATCCCAGCCGTATACTGCCGCTCCTTCGGTAGCTATCCCGGCCATCAGTTCTTCTAAAAGATTAGCTTCCCTGGACAGGCGTGATTCTTCAACTATCCTGTCCACAGCTCCCCTGCGAAGTACTTCCTGGTAACCTGAAACCCCTATAGTAATAGTATCCTCTGTCCTGGCACGCCCGGCAAGTTCGGGTTTCTTTTCCTTAAGGAACTTCATGTAATCATCCTTGGTGAACCCGGGCCCGGCCACTATCACTACTTCGGATTTGCCTGCGCCCTGGCCCAGTTGTGCCGTCACTTGTGCGAAGAACTCTTCCCTGCTGCTTTTTTCACCTTTGCCAGACCCCATCTTGACATTTGAATAATCCTCCACACCGAACTGGCGCACCAGCCCGATGGATGCTTCGCCCTCTTCTATGGTCAGTATGACCACCCTGGGCCGCAGTGCAGCTGCTTCTGCTTCTTTTATGCGCTGGAGCTGGTCGCTCTTCCAGGTCTTGATCACAGACAGGTTTGTCCCTTCCTCGATATTCAGGGTGTGGTAAGCACCGGTATCCTGCCCGCTCTCGATCAGGCCGTGCAGCCTTAGCCTGTTGGCGAATTTATGGAATTCTATCTTTTCTATACGCACCCCCAGGCGCATTGGCTTTTTATCCATCTTCTCCGGCCGCAGTTTATCGGTAGCACCTTCCATCCGCCGTTTTGTCAGTGCAAACACAAGGTCGCCCGGTTCAATGATATATTTCAGGTGCCACAGGTCGTCCAGGGTCTCGGGTGTCAGGGCAATCCCGCCTTCTGCGCCTTTCAGGTTTCGCTTGGTAACTCGCATATGGATATTGTATTGTGCAGGTAACTTATGTTATTTTGGTATCCACTTCAAAAAGCATGGTATTTTGACCGGATTTACAGGATTTACAGGATGTTAACATTGCGGCATATCCTGTCGATCCTGTTAATCCTGTCTAATAATTTTTAAATCACCCTTAAATTTGAAGTGGATACTTATTTTGGATTTATGTACAATTCGTAGTCTTTGGTAGAGTGCTGATAGAATGTCAATGGATGCTGACATCCAAAGGATGTATCCTATAGCTGTAGGGTTGAAATCAGGCACTTAAAGACTGGGATACGAAGACCAACCACTGATCAGCGCCGTAGCCAGGCATAGGATAGCCAGCCCCATACCGCAGCAAGGACCTGCTTTACCACTTTTCAAGTATTACTTTATATTTCTTGAACTCGAGGCACAGTTCATTTATCTGGCTTTCTGCCACTTGACTCCACCCCAAATCATCATTGGTTTGTGGATGTAGACTAATAAACTTTTTACATACATCTTTTATTGAGTCTCCAACATCGTTTTTCTGAAAATTCCCCTCATTTTTTGAGACTAAACTATGAATATCTCTGCAGGTATTGATCAAATCTATTTCTAAATCGATATATGGAATAGACTTG
>DAOUWY010000227.1 GCA_030666885.1 Methanosarcinales archaeon | reverse complement strand
CAATAAGAGGATGCACGATATTTTAGAATGTGATATTCTTCCCGGAACAATATCCCCTGATGAGCATCATTCACCGTGCATACCGGATATAGCGCATGCATCACATAACCCATTCGAAATCGAGCAGATAACCCAAAAGGACAACCTGGTTCATCTTGAAGGGATTGTATCTCCTGTAGAAAATGAAAATGGTGACCTCACGTTCCACATCGGGGTGTTCCGTGATGTTACACAACGAAACAAAATACGAGAAGAGGTTGAAAAGAAGAACTGCGAGATTGCCAGACTCTATGAACTGGGCAACCTGTTCAGCAATTGTGTAAGTTCTGATGAACTGATCAAATGCGCTCTTGAGCAAATCGTTGACATAATGGAATTGGAAGGCGGAGTAGTATATTTAATAAAAGAAAATAAGATCGAAATTAAATGGTCAGTTGGATTGCCGCCGAAGTTTGTGGAGCTGTTACAACAGCAGTCCCTGGACAGCCCTGCTATGCAAAAAGTTCTTGACCCTGGTAATCCGGTGGATATTTCACCACTTTCTGCACATATCCCGGGACTAACCGAATCAGACCAGGTTACTGTGGAAGAATCCATAATCACATTACAATTGAGGTTGAAAGGCAGTTTAATCGGTATGGTTGACCTGATGGCGTCCCCTTACAGGGATTTAGGTGATAACGAGGTGTTGCTACTTAATAAATTCGGGATGCAGTTCGCAGTTACCTTAAACAATTTCCTGAAGTATGAAAAACTTCAGCAGGAAGTCATGGAGCACAAGTAACAAGGGGGAAAAATCATTGGATAAAAACGACATTCCTATTGAACAAAACATGCTGAGTAGCACGTTTTTATCATCTATGGGCCATGAACTGCGTTCACCGCTTAATTCAATTTTGGGTTTTACCAGTTTGATCTTGGGGGACAAGACAAGTGAATTATCAGATGAACAACGAGAACAACTTACCATAGTCTATGAAAGTGCACGGGACCTGTTAGACCTTATAAATGATGTAATGGATATCACCAAGATCGAACTTGTTCCCGATACGTTTTTACTGGATGATGTGATAAACGAGGTTATATTGAGATTCGAAGGCGCAGTAATAGAGAAGGGGTTGCAGTACAAGGTTGATATCCCGCCAGGCATCCGGGTGTTCCAGGATAAACAAAGGTTCATCCAGGTTTTAACTAACCTTGTTACTAATTCAATCAAATTTACGAACTCCGGAATTATTGAAATAACAGGTAATAAGATGGGGAATGATATCCAGGTCAGTGTTAAGGACTCAGGTATAGGCATTAAAGAAGAAGATATGCCCGGGTTATTTGAACCATTTGCACAGATATATTCAAATTTGGATAATAAACCAAGAGGTACCGGTCTTGGACTTTGCCTGTGTGGGAAAGTTGTTAATCTTATGCATGGCAGGATATGGGCTGAAAGTGAATTTGGAATAGGAAGTGTATTTACTTTCAATGTACCAATGGAATGTGGGAAGGTGGAAAGTGAATGACAATTTTAGAGGATAAAGAAAATATGGAACGTAGTAAGGTCCTGGTGGTGGATGACCAGATCGCAAATGTTAAACTCATTACAGCTATTCTTAAAAGAGACTATGAAATAATACCGGCTTATGGTGGGTTGGAAGCTCTTGAAAAAGTAGATTCGGAGAAACCTGACATTGTGCTACTGGATGTCATGATGCCGGAAATTGACGGATATGAAGTTTGTAAAAGAATTAAACAGGGAGAATCCACCCGTTTTATGCCTGTGGTAATGATCACAGCCCTTTCCGATGTGGAGGACAGGATTAAAGCTATAGAGGTGGGTGCTGATGAATTCCTCACAAAACCGATAAACACCCAGGAGTTAATTACCCGCACAAAATCCTTGCTGAAGACAAAACACTTTCATGACCAGTTGATTGAAAGCAAAGAAATAATTGAGACACAGAATTATTTCGGGACTATACTGGTTGATCTTCTCCCCTATCTTTTTAGAATTATTGATTCCAACAAGAAGAATGAAGTTATTCGCCAGATGGGCAAACAGGTGGAATTATTTCTCAGGACAAAACATTTTCAAAAACCGCCGGAAAATATGTCACAGATGGCCGAGACATTTTGCATCTTAATGAACAAATTGGGTGCAAATTTTTCAATTGATGAAATAGATGATAAAGGTTTTATGCTATTAAATACTAAATGTCCATGGGGTGACACCAACATAAATCCTATGTTTTGCATGTTAGAAAAGGCCATTTTTACACGAGTCGGTATCCGGCTCTACAGCGATATTAGTGTTAATATTGATAAAAACATAGCTAATCAAGATGGTTATTGTTGTTATAAAATATTATGTATAGGAGAAAAATGATAATGGAACGAATTTCAACTGGCTTGACAAAATTAGACAGCAAACTGGAAGGAGGATATCCTGAAGGTAAAGGGATTTTAATATCAGGCAACACTGGTTCAGGAAAGACCATATTGGGTCTGCACTTATTACATCAGGCCTGTGAAAGTGGTAAGAACTGTATGCTCATTGCTACTGAAGAAACGCCAGAGGATATATTATTACAGGCCAAATCACTTGGATTGAATTTGAAACCATTTTATGAAGATGGGAATTTGGTAATTCAACGTGTGTATGAAGAGCGAGTATACGAGTCTATTGGTTGTGTAGAATGGGGTACTAAGCCTAGTGGATTGAAGAGTAATATTATAAAATTGAAAGATATTATTCCTGATACAACTGATGTTGTGGTTATAGACAATATCGGAGTATTTACACCTTCTATTTCGTTAGATGAATTCAAGAGTCAATTTGATGCTCTGAATCATTTGTTATTTAAACGGAATTACACTACTATATATATCATGGATGAAAGTTCGAATAAAAGAACTGATTATACTGCAGCTTATTCTGTTTACGGTGTAATAAAAATGTCAAATATGGAAAACCCATATACGAATAAACACGAGCGATGTCTTGAAATAGTAAAAATGAGAAATACCCAGATCCCGGATGAACCGATGAAATTTAAGATCCAACCCAATAAGGGAATTGATTTCTTTTCAGATTGATATTTTCAAATACTCCTAAACAACTGATAAGGTTCCCCTAACCATTTCATTACCACCTGCGGTATAACCCATGCCCGATATCTAATAGGTCAAGTATCCTGCCCACAACAAAATCTATTATCTCATCCACAGACTGAGGTTTTGGATATAGCCCCGGGCATGCAGGCAGCACCGCTGCCCCGGCTTGCCTTACCTTTACCATATTCTTAAGGTCAATAAGGCTAAGGGGCGTCTCCCTTGGGACAAGCACAAGTCTGCGGTCCTCTTTCAGGCAGATGTCAGCCGAGCGTCCTATAAGTGTATCAGAGAAACCATTTGCAATTCCTGCAAGGGTCTTCATGCTGCACGGTATAACTACCATTCCGGCGGTCTTATGCGAACCGCTGGCAATAGGTGCAGTGAACTCCCGTTCATTCCATAAGTGGTCTGCTATGGCCTCCAGATCGGTAATTGAATAATCGGTCTCAATCCCGATGATCTGTTTTGCAGGTTCAGACACTACCAGATGGACTGTAATATCTTCATTTTCTTTCAGTACTTCAAGCAGCCGTATTCCGTATATAACACCGGATGCGCCTGATATGCCCACTACCAGTTCGTGTTTCATTGTGCACATGAACGAACCGATTACTTGAATAGTTTTTGTATTGCATGGCACTGTTTTGGAATACATGTGTCATCGGTTGAGAGTAATATTGTGATAGAACACGGATTGCACTGATGACACGGATGCGCACGGATACGAAAATAAATCCGTGTTATCCGTGTTATGTCGAGTAGAGCCCATAGCGCACCTCTTGGTGTCAAGTAGCCGGAGGCCGTTACCGGCCCCAAGCCCTCTAAGAACCGGACATGCAACTTTCGCTCCATCCGGCTCAAGCATTT
>DAOUWY010000140.1 GCA_030666885.1 Methanosarcinales archaeon | reverse complement strand
TCAAAGCGAAAACGTTGTGAGGAGGGGATATCTAAAATCGATGGGAATTAAATGAATAAGGTTACGACCAACTAATAGGTGTGATTTTGGAGGCGTGCTGCCATACGCTACTGGTTTTGATTTTTGGGTGGGAAACTTGGGCTATAATTAGTATTCTTCATTCTATTGGTTTTCGTATGTGGCCAGTGGAAGATAAAATTATTCTTGACTTAACAGTAATCAAATATTTCACGAATTCAAAAACAGTTATTGCAGAATGGAAGTACATTAAGTCAATTACTCGATTATATGATAATGATTATGCTAATGAATTTGTCATTCATGATTCATTAGAAGTACTAATAGGTGGAGATCAAATTATCCCTATTTACCATGATGTAGAAGAGATAGATATAATTATACAGCAATATGCTTCAAATGCCAATTATTATACTAAACCATATCCTCTATGATTTATTTTTTGCTGTGATTAAATTATTCTGCTCTTATCCTGGTCATTGGTGTACGCACATTTCCGCGTGCGCGTACCAAAAAGATTTTAAGATATATATTCCTTTTTTTTAACATGGAACAAACACTAGTATTTTCTGCCATGGTGCACAAAGAAGATGGCTGGTATGTATCGTGGTGTCCTGATATAGACATTGCATCTCAGGGAAAAACAGTTGAAGAAGCTGTTGCAAACTTAAAAGAAGCCGTGGAACTATATTTGGAAGACAAGGATGTATCGGTCTCACAAAAAACTTATTTTTTAAACTACTTTTGAGGTTTCCCGTGACAAAACTTCCCATCCTTCTCAGCGCATAAGACAATAAAAGCCCTGAACAGTATTGGCTTTTAAATTGTTTCTCAAAAGTGAAGCCACATAAATATGAAAGGAAAGAATGGCAACGAAACATTCACTGTCATAATTCCAAATTATAACGAAATACCAATCGGCACTTTAAAATCCATAATCAGGCAAGCCGGACTTTCGCCAGAGGATTTTATAAAATTGTTTTGAATTTGAAGGTTCACCTTAACATCGTGTGGAAACTTCATTATTTAGGAACCGCATTATCTTTATCTTCCGATCCTTTCTATTATGTAGATCGTTGTCCCATCGCCTGTTACGTTAAACAGCGCCACCTTGCTGAGTGGGAGAATCCTTTTCATTTTATGAATATTGATTATCTCCCCCATTTTTAGTTTGAATATATTCAAATGAAAAGTTAAATATATATAGGAATATAATCAAACATATTTGTGTGAAGATATATGGACGAAATATTAGAAACGCTGGTAAAATTAAACCCGTGGTGGGATCATAAAAAATTCGAAATAGGAATTCCCAGAAATAGATATGTTTCGAAAATAAAAGAGTATGTAAGAACCGGCGAAATAGTGGTTATAAGCGGGGTAAGACGGGCAGGAAAAACTACATTGATATACCAGTTGATCCATGACCTGATCTATAATCAAAATACTGATCCTGAAAAAATACTTTTTGTGAACTGTGACGAGCCAATTCTGGGTTTGACTGGGAATATTCTTAAAAATGTTATGGATACTTATAAACAAGATGTATGCAGCGAAGACCATGCGTACCTGATATTTGATGAAATTCAGAATGTTGCCGGATGGGAAAAATGGGTCAAGTCCCTTTATGACACAAAAAAATATAATATAGTCATATCCGGCTCGTCATCGCACCTTCTTAACAGCAGTCTGTCACATCTGATAAGTGGACGGTATCTCATGATAAATGTATATCCGCTTGATTTTTTGGAATATATGCAGTTCAATGATTTCCAGATTAAAAAAGGCAGGATCTCAATGGCCGCAAACAAGGACAAAATAATAAATATGCTGAAATATTACCTGCAGGATGGTGGATTTCCAAGAGTCACACTTGAAAAAGACAGGGAACTCAAGAAAGAGTACCTTAAATCATATTATGACAGCATTGTATACAAAGATATAATACTCCTCAATAAAATAAGAAATGTTAGTATTCTCAGGGAATTCATATATTATCTGTGTTCAAATTTCACAAGTCCTTATTCATACAAAAAACTGACAGAACTGCTAAAAATTGATTATGCAACATTAAAGGAATATTTCCATTATACTGAACAGGCAAAAATATTGTTTGAGACACAATATTTCAGCTATTCTCTGAAAGCACAGAGCAGGAACAATAAAAAAATCTACTGTATAGACAACGGTCTGCGTAATGCTGTATCTTTCAAGTTTTCAAAAGATGTAGGGCAACTGGCTGAAAATCTTGTTTTTGTAGAACTCCTACGAAGGGAAAAGGAACCGTATTACTGGAAGGGAAAAGGCGAGGTTGACTTTGTCATAAAAAACGAGGACGGTTCACTGGGTGCGATAAACGTGTCATATACAAATGATATTGATGAAAGAGAAGTTTCAGGACTTAATGAATTCAGGGAACAATTCAGGGACAAGGTGGTGGAATTGATAGTTCTTACAAAAGATGTTGGGCAAAGTAAAGGCGGCATAAGGTTTGTACCGCTGTGGAAATGGATGCTCGGGATCTAAAAGGCTCTTCACTCTATAGTATGGAAAGATATGATTAAGATATCATTTTAAAGATATTTATTAATTATGAAGTCTTGAAGATTTCGCTATCTACGGAAAATTTAATGTTCAATACTTTCCTCTTATGAATTGTTTCTGTATCCACTTTAAATCTAAGGGTAATTTAAAAATTATTAGACAGGATTTACAGGATCGACAGGATATACCGTAACTTCAACATCCTGTAAATCCAGTCAAAATACCATGCTTTTTGAAGTGGATACAAAAGGATGATTGAGTTTGCTGATAAAACAGGTTTGAAGATCCGGCTGGTTTATTATCCACCGTACCACAGTAAATATAATTCGATTGAACGATGTCGGGGGGCTTTAGAAAGGCATTGGAATGGCACGCTCCTGTCTTCCATTTGTAAAGTCATCGGATGGGCTGAAACCATGACATGGAATGGTTTGCACCCCGTAGTTCATCTTGTTGACAAAGTTTACCAGAAATGAGTTAAATTAACAAAAGATGCAATAAAAATCTGCGAAGAGGGAATCGAAAGATTGGAAAATTTACCTAAGTGGGATGTCACTATAAAACCCACAATCGGGTAAATTATTTATCGTGAGTCACCTGACTTGATGTACTCAAGAAAATCCGACCGAAGGGAGGATTTTGTTCTTCGATCTTCAGGTTATATCTCCAATTCAGATAGCGTTTTAGTGATTTTACTCTCCAGTTCCAGGATTTTCTGCTTGATCACTTCAGGCTTTTCATACTGGATTTCTTCATATTCGATCTCCTTGTACTTGGAAATACTTAGATCGTAATCATTCTCTTTGATCTCGTCAACCGGCACAAAGAAGCATTTTGCTTTCCTATCTTCATACGTCTCCTTCTTCCTTCTCCTGAATTTCTCAAGTATATCCGGGATATCTCCTTTCCCGTCAATGAACGTCCGCTTGTCATCCAGGCTGTACCCGTCTGCGGTCATATCATAGAACCACACTTTTTTGGTAGGCTCGCCTTTGGTAAAGAAGAGCACTCCGGTAGACACTCCTGCATAGGGCTTGAACACCCCCGAGGGCATGGATATTACCGCATCCAGCCTGCACTCCTCCAGCAGTTTCTTCCGTATGGCCTTATGCGCCCTTGAACTGCCGAATAGCACCCCGTCGGGCACAATTACCGAACACCGCCCGCCGCTTTGCAGCATGGTGTACATGAGTTCCAAAAACAGTATCTCGGTCTTCTTTGTCTTGATTGTGAACTTGCCGCCGATCTCTGATTCGTCTATACTTCCTTTGAAGGGGGGGTTGGCCAGTACTACTGTGTAGTGGTTTTCTTCATCATAGCGGGCTGAGAGTGTATTGATCTGCTTTATATGGGGATTATTGATGCCGTGCATCATGAGGTTCATGAGGGAAATGCGGCTCATGGTCTGGTCGAAATCGTAGCCGTGGAGGGTATGTGCCCGCAGCACCTCGTATTGGTCAGGGTTGAGCTTATCGCCCTTGAAGTTGTATTCATTCCCTTCTTCGTCCTTTTTGATAAATTCGGGCGAGGTATTGTTTTTCAGGATGTGCTCATTGGAAGCGACAAGGAAACCGGCAGTACCGCAGGCAGGGTCGCAGATGATGTCGCCGAGAGATGGGTTTGCCAGTTCCACCATCATCCTTATTATATGGCGGGGTGTCCTGAACTGGCCGTTCTTGCCTGCGGTTTTTAGTTCTGAGAGCAGGTATTCGTAGATGTCGCCCTTGGTGTCCCTGTTCTGCTCTTTGATGTGCATGCTGTTGATTATGCGCACGGCTTCAATGAGCAGGGAGGGCGTTGGTATGGCGAATACGGCATCTTTCATGTAGATTTCGTAGAGGGAGTCCTCGCCGCCGAGGGTGCGCAGGAAGGGGAATACTTTATCCCGCACATGTTCTAAGATGGTGTCGGCGGAGTAGTTGGACCATTTTGACCATTTGCATTCCTGGTTGTCTGTGAAGATGGACTGGCAGGGTTTGCCTGATAGCTGTGCGTCCTGTTCCCGTGCGATGTCTTCGTCTTCGAGGCGTTTCATGAAGAGGAGGTAGGACATTTGCTCTATGGCCTGGAGGGGGTTTGAGATGCCGCCGCTCCAGAATTTGTCCCAGAGCTGGTTGATCTTGGATTTGAGGGTTTGGTCAAGCATTTGTGTTCACCATTTTGGATTGTTATTTTGCAGTTTCATTTTATTTGTTATATTCATACTTTCTTTTACATTGCGTCCTTCGCGGTCTTTGCGGTGTGCTTTTTCTTAATTCACCGCAAAGGGCGCAAAGACCGCAAAGATTGTGCAGGATTGGTATGCAATACTAACACCGATCTTTTTACAGCCCGGTTATTTGAGATAGTTCTTATATTCTTTGAGGTATCTCCTGAAAAACCATTGCAGGAATATATTATCGTCCTGTTTGGTCTGGGACCTCTCAAGAGCGTTGTAGTAGCCTATCCTTGTTTCATAGTGGATATTGAGCATGGGGTAGCTGTGCCTGTGTAGCACGTGATTCATCATGAGCCTGCTGATCCTTCCGTTGCCGTCAGCAAAGGGATGGATCGTCACGAGTTTGAGGTGGACAAGGGCTGCCAGTTCCACTGGGTGCATATTGTTCTTGTTCTTATTGTACCATTTGAAAAAATCCATGAGTAACGGGTGTATTTCTGCCGGGAACGGGGGCATGAACTTGCTTCCTGAGATAGCTACCTGGTGCGACCTGATGAGCCCGGCAATGTCAGCTTTTGTGTCCTGGAAGAGTTTTTTATGGAAATACAATACGGCATTGAAGGACAGGTCTTTTTTGTAATCCAGCATTTCGTAGAATGTATTTCTGTGTATTTCGGTTTCTTTTACGTCGCTTAAGGGGCGGGCAGCAGGGGTTATGCCTTTATCAAGGAGGTCTGCTGTTTCCCTGAGTGTGAGGGTTGAGCCTTCGATGCGGTTGGTGTCATAGGTAAACCTGATGGCGAATGTTTCCAGTTCTTTTTTCCGTGCAGTAGGGGGTGTTTTTTGTGCTTGTTCCTGGAATTGCGTGCGGATTTTGTCGAATTTGCTAAACCAGTGTTCGGTGTATACTTCGGATAGGAGCTGCTGTTTTAATTCTTCGATGTTTTTGGGTAGTGTTCTTCCAAGGTATTTTTCTTTTTTGTGTACTTTGCC
>DAOUWY010000239.1 GCA_030666885.1 Methanosarcinales archaeon | reverse complement strand
AGTGAGTCTGAAATTCATCTCTTTCATTTAACGTATAGTAGATAAATTATTCGGTTTTGGTACATAATTTCCAATAGCATCCAACTAATTCATCATGGATATACATGATTTATTTTTATTGCCCCGATCAATCTCTCCCAGAATAGCATCAGCAATCTCGTTGCACGATGTATGCCTGGGACTATCTATCAGATGTATTTTCATTGTTAGAATACTATCTACGAGTTCGCTTCCAACTAAAAATATATCACTTCTGGTGGAGACCCTGCATGTTCCTGTGATTGAAGGAATCGGACATGTAGCAGGCTGTGATATAAGCTTTAATTAATCTGCGGCACCTTTTCGGAGCATTTAAATATATTATCTCATATTCCTTATCTGGTGTATTAATGGAAGGAATTGCCATAACTAAAGATTCAACATCTGAAGACTTAGAACCAATTGCAATGGCTATCTATTCAGCAGTTGGTCTTCCAGTAACTGTGAAGAGCAAGAATAAAAATGGGATCAGGATTGAGAACAATCAGGTTATGGATTATAATTACACTGGCAAATATCTGGAAATGGCAATAGAACAAAAAAAGACCATTCATGGCTTTGCCGAAGAGGGACCATATAGGGATGTCGCTGTAGTGGTTTCACCGATCAAGGACAAAAAAGGCGAGGTTGTGGGTGCCATCGGAATAGTCAACCTTGCGGGTTTTATCGACCTTACAAGACTCTAATTCCAAAAATCTTATTTTCTAAACTGTGCTTATTAAATTTTAAGGGTCGCGCATAAGTTATAACGCCATAGCGTCAAGTCTGGCTTGTAACTTCGTAAATTTTCCCACTTTCATATGCACGTACCGTCCCCCTCTCACAATGTAACAAGACCTGAATATAATATACCGTTTTATTTTACATGTGTAGCGCCTTGAAATAAATCATCTAAGATATCTGAGGGGATATTTACTTACTAACTCCAAGGCGCCATCAAACAATTCTGATGTTTTATACATAATATTATCGAAAAAATAATGATAAAGGATTATTTCTTTAGCTCCTATGAGTTCGCAGGTAATCGTATTGACAATAACAAACGGAATATTTCCAGAGTTTACAATGACGCCAGCTTAAAGTACTTCGGCATGGTCTGACCGGCTACCCCACGTCCTCAACAAAAGCCATCACAACATCCCTCAATTTTGCAGGATCATACATATCCCCATTAACAATTACCCTCTCCATACCCTGTACATCATGCACATCCCTCTTCATAAATATAGTAGCACCCAGCAAGTACAGTTTAGGAAAAATCCCAAGCATCTCCGGGCTGGGCTGGGCAAACCCAGGCGGTGAGCCAGACAGGTCAAACATATCCACCAGGTCCAGTTCCATAGGAGCATTACACCTATCCCTGCAATCCGGAGGCACTTCACCAAAGAACCTGGCAGTATGGCAGGAACGGGCATACGACACAGCAATAAATTCAGCATGAGCAGCCACAGGCATTCCAGTCCTGAGCGCTGCCTCAACCGTCCTCAATTCCAGGTCGGTCTCAAGAGCCGATACACCCAAATCCCTGAAAAATCCCAGTGTCCTGCTGTAGTTAAGATTGGTCTGCAAAAAAGCATCCTTCACCTCTTCGGACTCATCCCGCAACAAATGGTCAACCCACGGACATGCCTCGGAGGTATGTACAATACCCCGCCCGGCTACCACAGCACTAAAACCATCCAGCTCCCCACCCCCATGTAAAGAGTACAGCACGCCCACATCATTGACCACCAGCCTTACACCACGCGGCAGCCCCCTGATAAAGTCCAATACCCTGTCATAATGTTTCTGCGGCGTGATGGGAGTGACCACTACCAGATCATCCACCTGTGAAGCAATCTCAGCAACCTGCTGAGGACTGGGTAACTTATGCACACAGCACTCACTTCCAATACCCACATTCAAACCGAACTCTCCTGCAAGCTCAAGAACCAATCCTATCTTTGCCGTATCAGCAGTCCGTATCTCTATCACTCATTAACCTCTGGATTCTAGATATATGAATCATTTATGGGCGTCTTTAAGTACTTGCATCTGTCCTGGTCGCACAGCATCATCCAGAAAGGTATCTCCTCCAGTACCCATGCCTTTATCTCGCCCGGCATAGCACCATCCCGGACCATATCGATAGCACTGCGGTATGTCCGGATGATGGTTCTTATCATCTCAGGGTTCATGCACCTGCCCACCACCTTCAGGGCAGATACTCCGGCATCCGTCAGATCCCCTATACTGCACAGCGAACAGTCCGTACCCGCATCCAGGATATTGTGCAGCCTGCCGTCTTCCGACACCCTGTAATTCGCTCTGCACGGCAGTCCCAGGCTGATACTTTCATCGGCATTATGGATCAGGTGGCAGGTGCCATTAATGTTAGAACACCCGAACTGCCCGAACAATTCCAGCTCGATTCCCAGGCCAGATAGCTGGCGTATCTCGTCTATGGTTATCTTGAACGGAAGGACTACTTTGGCGACCCCCATGCTCTTAAGCATCTCTAACTGCCCCCTGTTAAAATTATTAAGCAGCACACTGGCATGTATTGGAATTCCCAGGTCCATTTCATGCACCAATCCCAGGGCACCGAACTCGCCCACGATCAGTGCATCCACGCCGGCATCCACGCCCCGCATCACGTGCTCGATATACATCTCCTCAAGTATATCTGCCATAAATGGGGTATTAACAGTATAATCCACAAGCACACCCCTGTCATGGGCATACGTTACAATATCCACTAACTCGGCCTGGTCTTTTGCGTTGCAACTCCTGCCCCTGCCTGAAAGGTTCAGGTTCACAAGTCCGGGTGTCTCCAGGCCAAGGTAAATCTCATCAGCACCCGCTTCTATTACATTGACAGCAGTAGCCATGGATTCGGCAGGAGCCATAAGGTTCATCTTTTTTTGGGATCCCATAGATCATAATTCCTTAAGGGCCTGTGCCACTAAGGGCGCAACTGAGACCCTGCTAACTGCTCTTTCAATAGTATCGGTGGCGATCAGGTCCTTTACGCCTGAATGATACAGTTTGTTTATGGCACTGCCAGCCAGTACCGGGTGTATGCAGGCAACATATACATCAGATGCACCCTGTTCCCTGAGCATGCGCACAGCCTCTGCCATAGTACCGCCTGTGGATATTATATCATCCAGTATCACCACATCCCTATCCCTGGCATCAAGGTTCTTCGGGCTCACTTCCACAGTGTCGCCACTTATCCGTTTCTTTTCCAGGTAATCGTATTCGATCCCCATCTCCTTTGCAGCCGAAGCTGCCAGTTCTTTTGCACCTTTATCGGGAGCTAATATAACCGGATCGTGCAGGTCCATAGCACTGACAAATTGCCCCATTAAGGGCGCAACATTGATATTTACGGAATTGCACTTAAAGTAGTTGAGTATGGAATCCTCATGTATATTCACTGTGATCACATTATCGGCTTCAATGGTCCGGGCCACAGCCCTGGCACTAAGCGCTTCACCCTGGTTGAATATCTTGTCCTGCCTGGCATAGCCCATGTAGGGAATCACAACATGGATGCAATCAGCAGAACTGCATGCATCAATAAGCTGCAGCAGTACTACCAAATCAGAGTCAGTTGTTGTGCTCTGGACTATGACCGCTTCCGGGCCGATATCGTCAATGATACGGATGTATTTTTCATCATCCGGGAACGTCTTGAACTTACACAGGGCAAGTTCGCAATTCAGTTTAGAAGCCACTCTGCTTGCTAACAGTTGAGATGCGGGTCCTCCGATTATT
>DAOUWY010000259.1 GCA_030666885.1 Methanosarcinales archaeon | reverse complement strand
CGATACCAAACACTTCAAAATGACTTTTTACAAAATCACTTCCGAGTGTGGTGTTTAGATAGTCATTAGCAAGTTCAATGGCTTCGTTGTGAGCTGTAACTGGTTTATACTTAACTGGCGTTGGTGTTTTCGTTACGATAGGTAGAATTGTTACTTCAGACTCCTCCCATTTCGATAGGACACTAGTTTTATCCAGTTCTCTGCTTCGCTCTAATGTCTCAACCGCCGCCTTCATCCCATAATCATCCCATCCAGCCGCAATTAACACGCTTTTCTCTGCACTCCACGGATTGGTCAGAATCTCTACCACTCCTTTGTTCGGTCCTGGCCAATCACTTGTTACCTTGGCTTGGATATTTTTGTCTGTCTCGTACAGCTCCTGAACAACACTGTTGGTTCTCGGACCTCCAACGAGGATCAGGTTGTACTTCGCTTTGTCGTCCTCAGTAAGCTCTGTGTCGCTTTTAATCACTGGCATATTTCCAGTGATGTTATACAGATCTCCAGCTATTGCCTCTGCACCTTCATATTCCATTTGAGTTGCGTTTTCTCCAGTCACGATTAACACCTCCTTTTTAAACAAATCCGAGTAATTATTTAACGTCAAATCTGGTTTCGACGGTTTTTCGACACACCCCGTAAAAACCAAAAGCCCAACAGCCACAATCAATATCGAAATTAGCAATATTCTCATTTATTTCACCAATCACAGATCTTTTCATAGCGATTAATGTACCAAGTCTTTTCTGTGAATTTTTATCTAAATCAGACCTATTATCTATGGTCTCTTTATATTCATACCTGTTCTGATCCCAGTGATCATCGCCGACGTCCATCGAGTCCGGCGGTCTCATGCTTTTCCCTCTGCCTGTACACGCACATAATCTGCGCCGCCACTATCACTCAAAACAATCACATCAGCCGCTTCCACCTCCACAGTCGCAATCACAGCCGCCAGCATCCACCGTTTCATGCTATGGGTCATGCTGCCACCTCTGCCTGCACATTCGCATAACCCGCACCGCCATTATACGCCAGTGCCGCCGCGTTCGCCGTTGTCCCACAAATACCAGTCAACAGCATCGATATCCAGCGGTGAATTATGCTATTCCCGCTACTTATTACATTCTTTGAAAGAATATAGTTTACACTACTACAACATCGCTTATTTTTCATCTTACATCCCACACTACAATTTGAATTATGAAATTGCGTAAATCCTGAAATCATCCCGACACTTTCGTTCAAGATATTTTCTGAATATTATAAGCTAAGAATATAAGCTAAAAATCATGGCTTATTAATCTTTCGATTTGCATCCAATATATATATATATATTTTCATACATCCCTCACTAAAAGACCAACAACGCCCAAAGACACAATCGTAAAAGAATTAACGCAAATTTGCGCCCTCATATCTGCGTTTATCGCATTCATCGGCGGTTAATTTTCTATTAATTGTGATGCAGCAGACTATACTCCATCACTAACTTTTCGCATCAATCCTTACCCCCTCAACCGCTCCACCACGGCCTCTACCTGCTCCACCGCAGTCCCGATATACCCCTCCGGGTCCATCACCCCTTCAATCTCCTCAGCACTAATAAACTCAGTCACCTCAGCCCGCTTCATCAGCACCTCCTTCATATGCCTGCCCGACTCCCGGGCCTCCATGGCACTGCTCCTCACAATCTCATGTGCCTCCTGCCTGCCCACACCCCGCTTAGCCAGCTCTATCATCACAGCCTCGCCCATGTTCAGCCCGCACATAAGCTCCAGGTTGCGCCTGATTTTCTCAGTTAAAGAACCTTAGATTTGCAATAATACCCTCAACCAGTTTCAGGATATGGTCTGTGAGCACGCAGGTCTCTGGGAAGATCACCCGCTTGCAGGAACTGTTGGTCAGGTCCCGCTCATCCCACAGCGTATTGTTCAGCAGTTCAGGCTCAACCATTGCCCTGACTATCCTGGCCAGTCCGCATACCTGTTCACTCTTAATAGGATTGCGCTTGTGGGGGCATTGTGGACGAACCCACCTGCTTTTTGCCAAAACTCTCCTCTATTTCTGCGATCTCGCTGCGCTGCAGGGAGCGGAATTCCACGCATATCTTATCCAGGTTATTGACCGTGTTTGCCATCCACATCACGAACTCGGCATGCCTGTCCCTCTGTATGATCTGGGTGGAAACCTCTCCATTAATAAAAAATCACAGGAATAGCCGAGACTGTTATATTATATGTTGGTATTATCAAACTAACTGCAGATGAACGCCGCTGAACGCGGATACGCTGCCTGAAAATCTGTGTTCATCTGTGGTTTAATTAAATTCACCAACACGAATTTAACGGTCTCTGAAAAAGACAAAATTTATGTACAAATAAAAGAGCATAATAACGTAACTTCACAGATACAATGATAGCTCTACATGGAACCTGGAAACCATCAGAAACAATAGACGATCAGGGAGATTTCTTCATATGGGGTGAGTCGTCTACAGCTTCCACTATCAAACGCCGTGGCCGCCCTCCAAAATTATCTGCCGGCAAACCCCGCCCCCATCCGTTCCAGGTTGCACACGAAGACCTGAAAATGGTGATAGAACTCCTGGAAGTTATCAATGGCAACATTACCAGTACCAAGACCCGCAAGGATGATGTGCTTCTATCACTTCCTACATTATCCAGGTCGCCCCAGGCTTCACCCGATCTACTAAGAGATAATGGCAATGAAAGCCATGAAGAGCCAGTGGGTTTAATACCATGGAAGATCGAAGGTCTAAGCATCCCACCCGAAAATGCAATTTCACTACTCAGCTCACTATCGGGAGCATGGATCGAACATGACAACACAGTCATAGGAACCGATCTGAGGTTCTGGAGTAACGTTTCAAAATTTTCACTGGAACTATTATCAAAACAGCATTTTGTTCCAGGTATAGTTGTTTCTGATAACGGTGAGGTATTTCCCAGATGGCAATATCTGCTGAATGATGAAGACGACAGAATGCACTTTTCAATGCTTACAAAGTCAATGCCACCTGTTTGCAGGGCACTCCTTCAGAATAAAGTTCCAAATGTCCAGAAAGCATTCTTAGCAGATTTTCTCAATAGTGCCATTAACGACTGTATCCAGAACTGGATGTCAATCTCAGAGATCAGATCAAAAAAACCAGGCATCTCAGAAGTATGGTTACAATCCTTATCAACCGGAGAACCGATACAAGTCCAT
>DAOUWY010000271.1 GCA_030666885.1 Methanosarcinales archaeon | reverse complement strand
GTCACTCGCCCCAGATGCACCACCTCTGACCCATCGTCCACTGACCACCCCCCATCCCAGGGGTCGCCAGGGTTCGGGGTGGCGGGTGCGCTGCTGGGGATTGCGCTTGTGGTGATAGCTAGACGGATTTGAATAAAAAATGATTCAAAACGGCAAATCTGGATAGATGTAGTGGAAATAGGTGATCAGTATATAGCCGATCCAGTTCAGAATCCATCAAGTGAAACATTTATTCCACTTTCACTGCATTTTACTTCGGTTTCAAACATTGTGGCTTTAATTATGGCATTGACGGCTTTTAAAGTGGGAAGAAACGACTTGATGGGCACTAAGTGCTTTCAGAAATTTATCAATCTAAGGGCTTAGAGGCAAAATTTTAAGGACAATAAGAGTTTAGATGCGTGATTTGTGGTTTTAAAGATGTTATGTGGGTTCTACCAGAGGCTCAACTATAAAACATTTCAATTAACACTATCGTACAATAGCAAATATTACAGCTTAGGTGACCAACATGAAAGCAAAAGTTGACATATCTGTCTTGAAGGGTGAGGTGCTTGCACCACCATCCAAGAGTTACACACACAGGGCTGTGGTCATGGCATCCCTGGCAGAGCAAACCATTGTAAAGCGTCCCCTGCTGTCTGCCGATACTGCTGCCACTATAAGGGCATGCAAGGCACTGGGTGCCGTGATACGGCACAAAGCTGACAGTCTCATTGTAGATGGTGTGAAGGGGGAACCTTCCGTGCCTGATAGCATTATCGATGTGGCCAACAGTGGTACCACATTGAGGCTCTTGATGGCTGTCAGTGCCCTGTGCGACGGCACAACAGTACTGACCGGGGACGACTCTATCCGTACTCGCCCCAACACACCATTGATAGATGTCCTGAACCAGCTTGGGGCCAGTGTCATTTCCACCAGGGATAACGGTATGGCACCCATTGAAGTAAAAGGTCCCATGACCGGAGGCGAGGCTGTGATGGATGGAAGTATCAGCAGCCAGTTCTTTTCGGCCCTGCTCATGGCCTGTCCGCTGTGCCGGACCAGGACCGTGGTCAGGGTGGATGGTGAATTGAAATCCAGGCCGTATGTGGAGATCACCATTGAAATGCTGGAAAGTGCAGGTATTAAGATAGAACTGGTTGAAGACGATAAGGGGCACCTGTCATTTATCATTCCCCAAAACCAGTCATACGGATTAACCGAATATACGGTGTACACAGTGCCCGGTGATTTTTCTTCCGTATCATACCTGCTGGCGGCCGGTGCCCTGGCAGGCGGAGGCGACGGTGCAGGTGGTGGTTGTATTACTGTGGGCGGGCTATATCCGAATAAGCAGGGCGATGCTGCTATTATTCCTATCCTGCAGGATATGGGCGCGAACCTGGAGTGGGACAGGGAGCGTGGCGAGGTGAGAGTGAATAAAAGCCAGTTGACAGGTGTAACTGTTGATGTTGGGATGACACCTGATCTGGTGCCCACCCTGGCTGTACTGGGTGCGCTGTCCCAAGGTGAGATGGTGATCGAGAATGCCGGACATGTCAGGTATAAGGAGACCGACCGCCTGCACGCCATGACAGTGGAACTGGGTAAGATGGGAGTGGATATTACAGAGGAGCCAGACCGGCTGGTGATAAAGGGGGGAGGGCTGCATGGTGCCCGGGTGAGCGGCTGGCACGACCACCGTATCGTAATGGCGCTGAGTGTGGCAGGAATGGTTGCCGGGGATACGATTATCGATACTGCCGAATCTGTTGATATTTCTTATCCCGGCTTCTTTGAAGCTATGAAATCACTGGGCGGGGATATTACATTGGAATGAATTATAGGATTTCAGTCTGATCAACTACTACTTTAATTAAGCATGAAAGTACTCTTGGGTTCTTTCATTTTTTGAGCATGTCATTCGAAGAATTTCATGTACGTTTTCTGGAAATATGTATCTTGACACTGTCAGATTAATTTCTAATATTTCTGAGCTTATATTTTTAATGCCATTGCAATCCATATTTCCGATAAAAAACATACAATAGAATCCAACTTATCCCCACATTTTGCATAATTGGGATATATTTCATTATGGAAAGAAAGAAACAGAAAGTTATACTGATATAATTTTAATCACTCCATTCTCAAGGTCAATTATTACTCTTTGTTGTTATTTTTCAATTGTTCAAGAATATATGGATCCCATTTTGCTTTTTCCCACTCACTGGTCTTAAGATGCTCTATTGTGAACCAATCGATTTCTGCACCTGTAAAATCGGTAAGGTTATCGAATGTGACATTGTCAAAGTTACAATATACAAGTTTCGCTCCTTTCAATATAGTCCCTTTCATAATAGCTTTTTTAGCTCCAATGTAATACCAATCAACTCCAGTTAAATCAGCAAATGATAAATCTGAATCAGAAATCACTGAATCCTTTAATTTCATATGATTCATTTGTGCCCCTGAAAAATTCTTTCCCCTCAAATTTACTCTCTGCAAATCTGCATCAGGCAGGTTCGCATTGGAATGATTTTTCTTTTTATAAACTTCAAAAAGCAATGTTTTTCAGTATCGATTTCAAAAATCAGGGTGAAATGTATATTCAAATTGTCAAAATCAAGTGCCTAAGCAGGCTTTCGATTTCAAGAAAGAGTCAGTTACCCTTAGATTTGAAGCGGATAGGTTTTTCACTTAAGATTTTTCTCTTGGATATTTGATAATTGTGTCTCCTCTTTTGTTTGTAATTCTTCACGAACTTCATTTTGCATTGAAGTTTTTTCTTGTGCTATTTTCATTTTTCTCTTTTTCAATTGTTCAAAAACATAAGAATCCCATTTTGCTACTTCCCAATTGCTTTCCATTAGATGATTTATGGTAAACTCATCGATATCTGCACCTTTAAAATCTGTATCTTCATCGAATTTTGCATCTTCAAAATTACAAAGTTGTAAAGTTGAATCATTAAATTTGGTTTTTTCCAGAATAGCCTTCCGAAATGAAATATTATACAAATAAGCCTTTGATATTACAGCAGATGATAAATCTGAACCACTCAAATAAGTGTCTTTTAACTTCACAGAACTCATATTTGCACTTATTAGTATAGTTGAAAATAAT
>DAOUWY010000078.1 GCA_030666885.1 Methanosarcinales archaeon | reverse complement strand
GGTACTACAACCAAAGCTATAATATTGAAGGATGTGTGGCTCATTGCAGGTGAACTGAAAGTCCTGGAGGGTGACTTATGGATACTACAGAATAAGACATTATTAAAAGACCTGCCGCTGGATAGTGTTATTACAGTTGGAGAGGAACCGGATACCTTCCATGTGTATACCCTTTCACCTGGTGAATACAGTTCTGACTGTATCAGCTGCCATGCAGGAAATGGAGTAGCCCCCATTAAAATTAATGTGGATACTTTTAAAAAGGGTGTACATGCTCATTTGAATCAAAATGCAACATATGACACTTTTGTCACAGATGAGGCAAATAAAGCCTGTTGGGCATGTCACGGCAATGGCAGCGAACCAGACGAGCATCCTACACCCTACTTAGGTGAACGTCCGCCAAAAACCTGTATTAGCTGTCACGGGTATTCGCAATTTGATGCAACGCCGGTATATACACACTACCAGGGCTCTGAAATCTCAACTGATTCGACATGCTGGGACTGTCACTCAAATGCAATCACTGACAACACTTCAGAAAATATAATGGCTGCAACATCCCATGATTCAACACGGGAAGACCTGTTAAATACATCCGGTTGCGATGTATGCCATAACAATGAAACAAATGCACCCAAATGGGGAGATGCCCCGCAGGTTACAAAACACAATGCAGATAATGATTGCGCCCTATGCCATGCAGGCGAAGGACTCACGACATTCCATGACAAAGGAATAACCATAACCAGGGATTGTGAAGATTGCCATGTTGACAAACAACGGGCAGATGAATTCAACCTGAGTGCTATTATTACACATTATCCCGGTGCACCGGAAGATAGAGTAAATACACTGATACGCAATGAGTACACCTGTCGTGTGTGTCATAACGCTACTAATGAATCATTACATACTAATCTTGAAATAACAGAATACCAAAACGAGACTATGGGCTATTGCTTCCCGTGTCATAGTGTTGAAGGAGAATTCCCCCATAAATCAGAAGTGCTGATAGGAGAACTGCGCCATGGATCCGGTATAAATGTTATTTCCGGATGTGATGCATGTCACTCTCCCGAGGGTATTAGTAAATTCCATACCCCGACATTGCTGGACAAGGGCACTTTCAGAGGGGCAGTCCGACATGATACTGATTGCCTGGATTGTCATCCTGAACATGAAGGAAAGGAATATCAGCCGTTTGAAGGCATACTGTGCGTCGACTGTCACTCTGAATATGGCAGTGTCCATTATGCAGGTGCAGAAGTTAAAATGGCAAATCAAACCACAACATGTGTTCTATGTCACAATGAAGAGGCTGATATATATCATAACCTGACATACTTCGTGGGCGATGTTACGGATGAAGTCCTTGAGCCCTGTCGTGATTGTCATAAAGATATCGAATCCCTCATGGAACATGTCAGGTCATTGAAGATTATAGGGGGAACCATGGCAACCATTTCGCATACAGTATCAGAAACTACAATAACCTGTGACTCATGCCACAATGTCACAGGCGAAAATAGATTCCACTTTGATTCCTATCCTATGGGTACTGTACAGAACCCTGGCTGGCAGAACTGGACCACAGGGAATGTTACAATATGCAAGGACTGTCATACATATCACGGCGGAGATACACCTTTCAATGCCACGAATATGGGCACCCAGGGTCTCTCACCTTCGGGTACAGCTCATGGTTTTGCACCTAATTGCACGCTTTGCCACGGCGGGTCTGACCCTATAAGTTTCCATACTCTTGCAACCACTCAATTTATACCCCGTCTGGCAGTCACATTGAATCCTGAAGAAGTATTCCAGGGAGAAACGAGCCTCTTGCAGGCAACAGTGGTGCTTCCACCGCTTACAAAAGTAACGGGTGCTGAATATTTCATTGATGCTATGGGTAGGGAAGGATACGGGATGCCTTTGGAATTCATAGTTGGCGGGTCAACCGATTCATCTGTCTTGCTTGGGACATTGATAGAAACATCAGACCTATCCATAGGAAAACATACTATTTTTGTACATGTGAAAGACTCTTCCGGAAAATGGAGTAATGTAGATATCGGTGTACTCATAGTGAAAAAGCCTGCAGGACTTGCAATTATTGAGATATTATTAAGAGATATTGTACCTGCATTAATTTTTATTGCATTGTTATTTTTAATCTGGAGACGGCTTAGATGAATATTGGGAACATGCTCTTATATATCAGCTTGTTATCTTCATGTTCAGCTGCTGTTTATATGTATACCGGCAAAATAAAAACAAGTATCCAGCTATTAAGAACCGCAGCTTTTTCAGCAACAGTTGCTGTGCTGCTGCTGGTAATTGCATTTGTATTTCTGGATTTCAGTCTGTTCTATGTTTGGCAGCATAGCAGTGCTGAATTGCCGGTTTTTTATCGGCTGGCTGCTATACTGGTAGGGCAGGAGGGGACGTATTTGATATGGGCATGGCTTTCCCTCATAGTAGTATTGCTGTATACACAACTAAATGGGATACACGACCGGACAGATATGATCACTAATGTATATGCTTTAATAGGCTGTGCTTTTTTGCTTGTCCTGGCAATTACAATGACACCTTTTAGATCAATATTCGTGGTGGGTGGAGCTTCATTGCCTGCTATAGGAAATAGTATCAGCCCGGAACTTATGGATATTTTAATGCCGATCCATATTTTTACAACTTTTATTGCGTATGCATTTGCAATCATCCCTGCTGCCATGTCACTGGCTTATCTCACAAAAATGGAGAATATGCCGGATAGTAAAAATTATCTCCGTATGTCATGGTTGTTTTTAAGCATTTGTATGATCTCAGGTGGTATCTGGGCTAATCGTCTTTTA
The DNA here is from genome assembly GCA_030666885.1 of Methanosarcinales archaeon. Lineage (GTDB taxonomy): Archaea > Halobacteriota > Methanosarcinia > Methanosarcinales > Methanocomedenaceae > Methanocomedens_A. The sequence continues at coordinate 4,867 of DAOUWY010000078.1, read as the reverse complement.
GGCTGGAACGGTTTCTGGCAGTGGGACCCTATACAAGCGATTTCATTAGCTGTATGGCTTTTGTTGACTGCTGCCCTGCATGCTATTGTTCGGTTCAACGTGGGAGAATATAAGAGATTGTTCCCGTTGTTATGTATCGGGACATTTCTTGGATATTTATATATGACTTTATTAGCAAGAAGCGATGTTTTTGGTTCCATCCACAGCTTTCCCGGAACACCCACATGGTGGATGATTGTTGTTTTCATAGCAATTGTAATTGTTTTTTCATTGATGTTGGCTTTAAGGCGTGTTAAGTCTGAACATACTACATCGGACAGTATTCATATTTTTAAACCATCCAATACTTTTTATTTTACATTATTGATATTGATAATTATGGCATTTATTGCCTTTTGGGGACCTACTGTATATTTAATTCTCGGTTATTTGGGTCGGGCGATAATTGTTCCAATGGAATTTTATAATATATTGTTTTATCCACTCATTCTGGTTCTGACTTATCTTACTGGTATCTGCATGCTGTATGGAAAAGTGAAGAACCGTACACTGGCCTATGTTGGCTTTATTTATTTCACCTTCTCTATTATACTCACTGTAGCAGTACCCTATGGTACCCATGCTATAGCCACATCCTATGCTGGTTCATCTTTTGAAAAGGTATTAGGTTCAATTTCTGTTATTTCGTATATACCTGCTTTTTTCTTTGTTATAGGTAGTGTCATCTTTAAAATTATGCGAGATTTGAGGGTAAAGAACAAAACAGCATCTATTCATCTAAATGGGATCAATTTTATTCATGTGGGGTTTGTTTTTATTGTTCTTGGTGCCATTCTGAGTACTTCCTTTGCAACTTCACACCATTTTAATTATAGTTTATCTGAGAAGGGTGTTTATAAAGAAGATGGAGGATTAACTTTACGGTTTTTGGATTATAGAGTTGAGCAAGTAGGGTCGGACTGGCATCAGATAGTGGATGTTGAAGTATTTGACGTTAAAGAGTATATAGCAACTCCTGTTTTTTTGAAAAGCAGGCAATTTGGATATATTACCCGCCCGGCAGTAAGACGCGGTTTGCTTTCAGATATCCAGGTTGAATTCCATGGAACATTGCCTCACCAGATTGAGCTTGAGACAATCGAAATAAATGTTAAAAAACAGCCCTTTGCAAGTTTGATTTGGAGTGGCTGTGTGCTGCTGATTCTAGGTGTCTTACTTACACTTTCATCTGATGTTATTCGTAAGAAAGAATTGATGTTGTCATATCGAGCACTTGGTATGAGTAAACCTATACCTGATATTGTACCTTTGGAATCCAAAGAAGGTAAAATATTAACTTTATGTATTCCATTAGCTGTTACCATAGGAACTGTCATAGCCATCTCTGTGTATGAAATTGTGGGTTATACGTATGCTTTTATTGTAATTCTTGGTGGGGCTGTTATTATATCCATAATTACTTATATATTTAATAAGCAGATAAACTAAAAAATATCTAATCCGGTATTGGCTTTTTTAGGTACATATGTCAAGTATCTTCAGAATGTCAGATAAATGTGGTCGCTTGAAGGTTATAATATCACATCAGATCTTCGGAGTTCTGCCCAACAACATTATATGTGATTGAAATCCATATTTCATTGTAAAGTATTGTGTTTTGGAGTATATCTGCCCGGCAGGAGGATTATCTATTATATCAAAAATGGAGTACCTGAAAAAGCGATACAAAGAAATGTCACCAGCCCAGATTGAACTGATCATTATACAATTGGATAGGGAACTGGAACATAATCCTGGTTCTGTTAAGGATGAACTATGTATCGCATTGGACGCCCTGGAAGAGAAAAAGAAAACAGCCCATGGAAAAAGGAGGTACAGGCCGTGTCTTCCCAGCAATCTTGAACACCAGTTAGATGTGGGTGAAGAATTCTAAGGCAGGGATATAATGGAAGACCGTATACTGGCACACCTGGAAATTATCGAATCCGTTTATGGTGTTGAAATACTGAACAAGTCCGGGATTGTGCAGTGGATAGAGGAGATAGCTGATGATGATAAACAGGCCTTGACTATTGCAACAGCCTTGAATACATGGATTATGATGAACAGTTCTGGTCCGGGCCTGGAAATACCAATAACTGTGCTTGAACAAATACAGGCGAATCTGATATCGAAAAGCAGATAGGACCTTGCCATATTCAAACGAAACTGAGCACGCTTTTGGATGGTATTAGTGTGAAAGAAAAGATGCTTTGGCCTATCCACATCGACTGGTTCTATATTCTTAGTCTTATTTCCGAGCCAAGACAACCAGGGCACACTTAGGATTCTCAAGTTATTTTTATTAGGTAATGGTTGCCAAAGGACATATAGCCGTATTCTTACTATGCCCTGTGAAAAAAATCGAGTGCGGGGGAAGGGATTCGAACCCTTGTACTCCTACGAGACTAGGCCCTGAACCTAGCGCCTTTGACCTGGCTGGGCAACCCCCGCATAGGGATTTGTTTTTTATCGTGCGCTTGAGCGTAGCGAAACGCACACTTCGATCGAACCTTGTAAGGTTCGGCTGCGGCAACAACTGCATTGGGATTATCAAATTATTCTAATTTAATAATCGGTACTACATGACAGACGTTGCCATGCAGCTCATTAATATTGAATCCTGAATTGTACTAATCAGATTTAAGCCTTTACTTTGACCCCAGCAACTTGATCAGCAGAGCCTTTTGCGCATGCAACCTGCTCTCTGCCTGGTCAAGCACCGCAGAATGAGTACCGGTAAGCACCTCGCTCGTGATCTCCTCGTCCCTGTGTGCAGGAAGACAATGCATAACCATACAGTCATCCCTGGCAACATTTACCAGGGCATCATTGATCTGGTACGGCCCCAGGTCATACAACCTCTGCTCCTTCTCATCCTCATCACCCATAGACACCCACACATCAGTATACAGGATATCCGCATCCGCAGCAGCCTCTTCAGGTGCATTAACAACCTCGACCGAACCGCCCATACCCCTGGCCTTTGCAACAATGTCCAGGTCAGGCTCGTACCCTTCAGGGCAGGCCACGCTCATCTGCATCCCTGTAATGGCAGCAGCCAGTATGGCAGAGTTGCACACATTGTTCCCATCACCTATCCAGGCAAACTTCAGGCCCTTGAACCGGCCCTTATATTCCCTGATAGTCTGCAGGTCAGCCAGCAACTGGCATGGATGTTCCAGGTCAGATAAAGCATTGATAACAGGCACTGTTGCATACTCTGCCAGTTCTTCCAGCGTACTGTGACTGGTGACCCTTGCCATAATACAACTGAGATACCTGGAAATAACCTGCGCAGTATCGCCAACAGTCTCCCCCCTCCCAAGCTGGAGGTCCTTTGAGCTTAAGAACAATGCATGGCCACCCAGTTCAGCCATGGCAACCTCAAATGATATACGTGTCCTGGTAGATGATTTTTCAAATATCATGCCCAGGCTCTTGTGCTTGAGCAATTCAACAATCTTGCCCTTTGACCTTTTTACCTTCAGATCATCTGCCACATCGAGCAGTTCATTGATCTCAATAAGGGAAAGGTCGCTTATAGATAACAGATTCGACAAAAATACCGCCTCCTGTCAAACAGAATTTGTAGTTAATACATCTGGCCTATTTAACTGTTATCCCCGCGCAGGACTTTCATGTGATCGATACGCTTTCGTATCAATTCTTTCTTACCAATATCATGCCTGCACTCCAGTGGCCCTTTTACATTGGACAGCGCCTGCTCTGCAATCACTTCCGCCTTTGCTATAGTATCAGCAATACCCACAACAGCAACTGCCCTTGACCCTGTAGTGTACACCACACCATCGGCTTCATAGACACTGGAAAAGAACAGCAATGCTTTACCCATATCCCCAATCTCAATGGGGGCATCCTTTGCAGGATCTTCCGGATATCCGGCAGGCACTGCATATTTACACACACTGGCCTTCTCCGAGAACCTCACATCAAGGGTGTCAAGCGTCCCGTCTGCCACAGCCTCGGCAATATCAATAAAATCAGTCTCCAACAGCGGCAGTACGTTCATCGCCTCCGGGTCCCCGAACCTGGCATTGAACTCGATCACCCTGATACCGGCAGCAGTTAAAATGAACTGGCCGTACAGGATGCCCTTGTACTCCTCACCAGTCTCTTCCTTTACCTTGGCAATAACATCCTCCATGATCCTTTTCGCTTCCATATAGTCGCCCTCTATCATGAAAGGCAATAGGTTTCCTGCATCGTTATACGACCCCATGCCGCCTGTATTTGGTCCCAGGTCGCCTTCGTATGCACGCTTATGGTCCTGCACCGAAGGTGCATAGGCCAGGTGGGTCCCGTCCACAAATGCCTGGACCGTTACTTCCTCGCCTTTCAGGTTCTCTTCGATGACCACCATATCACCTTTCAGCAATTCACTTGCATAGGCTTTAGCAGCATCCAGGTCTGGTAACTGGTCACCCATGACCTTGACACCCTTGCCCCCGGTCAACCCGGCAGGTTTCAAGGCCACGTCTCCAAGTTCATCTATATAATCATGGGCCTTTGCTTCCTGACCACTGCCAAAAACCCTGAATGCAGGAAGACCTGCAATGTGGTGTTTTTCCATGAACTTACGTGTCCATGCCTTATCGAACTCCAGTTTTGCAGCGGCCCGTTTCGGCCCTACTGACGGGATGCCTGCAACCTCCAGGGCATCTGCCAGCCCGGCGGCCAGCGGCGCTTCGGGGCCGATCACCGCAATATCCGCACCGATATTCTTTGCATACTCAGTGACTGTATCTATATCTGTTTCACTATTTAGCAGGAAATCTTCACACAGGACTGCAATTCCGGGATTTTT
>DAOUWY010000142.1 GCA_030666885.1 Methanosarcinales archaeon | reverse complement strand
TACCATGGTTATCATGCAGGTGCACATGTACAACCTTGTCAAGACATTTATCAAGGAATTCATCTACCTTTGCGTTAGTATGAGCATGCCCCACATCAAAGGTCAGCCCCAGGTTATCACGGTCAACCGACTCGATCATGCCCAGCATTTCCTCTGCCTGCCTGCCAAAGATAAAATCCATATTGACCATGTTCTCCACACCAATGGTCACATCATATTCGGCTGCAAAATCGCATAACCTCTGCAGACCCCGTATGTTAAGGTCCCATGCAAGGTCGGGCATCTGCATACCCAAAGGTGAAAGATGCCCCGGATGTACCACAGCCAGACGTGAAAAAGGTGCCGACAACCTGATTATTTCTGTCATCTGATGAATTGTTTCGTTCCATATGTTCTCATTTAAGCTTGCAAGGTTAAGGTCTGAGAAAGGAAGGTGGATCGTAAGGGTAAGACCAGTGGTCTCAATGACATTTGATATTTTTTCCAGGTTATCATCACGAAGGGTCTGGTCCCCCTCACAGACGATCTCCCACCCCGAAAAACCCATATCTTCAAGTTCAAAAGCATAATCAAACGGGTCATCCACAACTGACCTGCAGGAAAAACCAATCTTACCGGGAGTAATTCTTTGACTCATGTTACCTGCCCGGGCTCACGGAAATAAGTGTCCCGTTATGGCGCCCGGCAGCAGCTTCATTGATGTTCCCGGGCTCCCTGCCGTCGACAACAATGGTCTTGATCCCACACCGCTGGATGATTTTGGCTGCCAGCGGGTCCAGGGGCGAGTTGGAACCTGCGCTCATGTCTGTCTTTATTACAATATCAACCAGCTGGGAAGGTGTCATTGAGGAGATCTTTTCTGCTTTGCTGTCAATGTTTGGATCGGCAGTATATACCCCGTCCACTGAAGTGGCATTGATGAGCAAATCAGCCCCCACATATTCAGCCAGTACAGCCGATACCGCATCAGTTGTCTGGCCTGGTATCAGGCCTCCCATCACCACAACCTTGCCGGATAGTGCTGCATTCCTGGCGTCCTGGTAGCTGGTGAGGGGGACAGGATAGGCACTGTTTCCAATAGCAGCGATGAGTAATTTTGCATTAATGCGGGTCATGTCGATACCGATAATGTCGCATTCCACTTCATTTGCACCCAGGTCCCTGGCAGCTGTTATGTAATCCCTGGCAATCCTGCCCCCACCAACGACAATGTATGTGGTGTGTTCCTTTGAAAGTGTTTTTATACTGCTGGCATATTTCCTGATCCTTTCAGGGTCCAGATTGCTTGTAAGTACAGACCCGCCGATTGAAACCACTAATATCATTGCAATTACCTGCCCCTTCTTGTGTTATACCAGAACTTAAATCCAGATGTTTTATTCAATATTATTCAATATAATTTACTTTTTACTTTATCGTAGAAGCCGTCGGAATTTATACGAACGAACCGGGCCGGTGTAGTTGCCTTTTTGATCCGGATGATGTCACTGGAAGAAATTACCTTTGAGAACTGCCCGTCCACCACCACTTCTGCTTCTTTGCCAGACAACAGGAGTTCCACCTTAATAGTACTCTGGCCAGGTACGGCCCAAGGCCTGGAAGATAGCTTAAAGGGTGCCAGGGGCACAACTACTATTGTATCCACCTTTGGGTCAACGATGGGGCCCCCCGCGCTCATGGCATAAGCAGTGGAACCGGTTGGTGTGGCTATGATCAAGCCGTCAGCCCTCAGTTCTTCAAGTTCATGTTCGTTGACCCAGACCCTGTAAGCAAGCATCTTGGCAGGGTGGGCCGTGATGATAACCACTTCGTTAGTAGCTGGTGGAAGTTTCATGTCGTTGATCCATATGTCCATCCGGAACCTCTCATCCACTTCAAATCCGGAAAGGACCGAATCTATTGTCCGGAGTGCATCATCGGCTTCTACATCTACAAGAAAACCCAGGGTTCCTAAGTTTATTGAAATAACTGGCAGGGGGTCATCCATATGCTGGACTGTTCTCAGTACTGTGCCGTCTCCGCCGATGGTAATTACCATTTGCACACCCATCTGGTGCATCCGGGCCACAGGGACGCCTTCAATTCCAAGTTCACTTGCAGTACCAGGATCAACATAGATGTCCAGCTTTTCTTTGAAATGTTCAATAATATCCCTGGCTATTTCTACAGCACCAGGCTTATCGCAGCGTGAGACCACTCCTACTTTTGTTATCATTGATTTCCTCTTCAAACCTTTCCTGTTTGAGATATTATAGTCAAGAACATAATATCTTTGACATATATCCTGAACACTTTGCTATTTCACGTCTTTTGCGGTGTATGATTTCGGTCACCGAAAAGAGCGCAACGTCCGTAAAGATTGTTGAATTGTTTGGTTTTTGACTATAAAAGTAGTATAATCTGTTACCGTATTATAACCTATTGTTGGGAGTACAAGAAATTGTTCACTGACGTTCGTAGTTAATTGAATTTGAATTTTGACTTATTTGGCAACTATGTCATTTGAAAGAACAATTGTGAGTGATGGGAAGATTGCAGCTATGAAATACCCGCATATGCTATTTTACATATCTACAAAAGCCGGGTTTTACACCAACACTAAAATTTTTAAAACCCCCATCATTTCAATAATTTAATCTATTAGTAGACTTAATATATGATTGTATGTCACTCCCCACAGTATGCCCAAAGACAGGATCTGGTCCATGTACAGGCAATAAATGTAAAATGTACATCCTGGACTGGCGATCAAATGAAGAATACTGCATTATGGGGTATTACTCTACCCCTGACCGGAAAAACCTGGGCGAACCGGTAGTGGATAATTATGCAGCCAATGTAAAATCAACAAGTAAAAATTCTAATAAAGCAGCAATCTTTGTCGATGTCGGGTCAAAGTTCGACAGCCTCCAGGAAAAAGAACAACCAGAGCATCAGCCTAAACAGGCAGCCGACAATGTAACATTAAAGGTCAAAAAAACAAAGAACATCACAGATCTTGGCGATATCCCTGACGATTATGAAGAGCAGTTCTGGGAAAAACACTGATCATTCAATAGCCATCCATACAAGGTCTGCCAGGTCAAGCACATTTACTCCTGTATCTGACAGATTCCTGAAACAAAGAGGACACGACGTTACCACATAATCTACTCCGGCAGGGATATTCTCTTTTAATTTCCCTGCCATAGAACCTGAATGTTCCGGATATCCCAGCCTGACACCACCCCCACCGCCGCAGCAACTGGCTTTTTCTCTTGACGCATCCATCTCCACAAGAGTGCATATTTCTCTAATAACCTTCCTGGGTGCATCATATATCCCATACGCCCTGCCAAGATGGCATGGGTCATGATAAGTAACCGAAATGTCAAGTCTTCTTGTGCATAGCTCATTAAGCCTTTCTCCCAGGAACTCTGATAAATGCAGTACGTCAAAGCCCTGGTATTGTTCCTTTAGCATGGAATAACAGCCGGCACAGCCAACAATGACCGTATGTGCACCCGCGGCTTCGATCTGCCTGTAATTATGTGCGATAAGATCGGATACATCCAGCCCCAGCCTGAATAGCGGCGAACCACAGCACTGCTCATCCTCCAGGAATCCTACCCCGAACTGTCTTAGTATTTTGTAAGTAGCCGCCGCAGTGGACTTATACCTGTATGATGCCAGGCACCCTGCAAAATATACATATCCCGAATGCCCCGGAATCTGGGTTTCGGTGAGCCATGCCGTCCTTGATGACCTGTCCCCGAGCGAATTGCCAGTATTGCCTATGCGCTCCTGCATTTCTACCTGGTGGGGGGACACATGTCCAAGTGCCACAAGTTTACTCCGGGCTGCCCTGGTCACCTGGTGCGGGTCAGCACCTGACGGGCATTCAGTAACACACTGCTGGCATGTGGTGCATGTCAAAATACTCGTGATCAGACTATTTGAAGGCTCAAGCCCAAAAGCCATTCCCAGTGCCATTAACATCCTGCCCCTGGGTCCTGATGATTCCCAGCCCTGTACCTGCTGCGGGGGACATACCGTACGGCAGCGGCCACACTTTACACACTTGACAATGTCCCTGAGATATTCCTTCATTCCAGACCCACCTTCTGTGGGTTCATAATATTATACGGGTCCAGCGCCTTTTTAATAGATACCATAACGTCAAGTGCGCAGCCGTGCTCTTCATTCATGTACATCCCGCGGGCACATCCAATACCGTGCTCGCCCGAGACTGTACCGCCCAGCAGCAGGGCCGCCCTGTGGATATCATCAGCCGCCTGTTTAAGCACTTCCCACTGTTTTTCATCAAGCGTATCAATGGCCATACCTGTGTGCAGGTTGCCGTCTCCTGCATGACCGTAGGTCATGATAGTGAGACCGTGTTTCTTTGAAATGGTACGTATCTCTCTTAGCATCTCCAGGATGGCGGATAGGGGGACTGCCACATCCTCGCCGATATAGACCCTGGTCTTTCCCGGACTTAGTCGTGTCACGGCCGCACCTGCCAGGCGGCGTGCAGCCCATAGTTCCTTCATTTCTGAATCTGAACTTGCTATCCTGACATTAAACGCTCCAAGTTCCTTGCAGCAGTCTGCCACTTTTATTGCATCTGATTCCACACTGCAGGGTGCACCATCCACTTCGATAAGCAGCAGGGCTTCGCAGTCCGGGATATTTAGATCCGGATCATATGCATTTACTGCCCGGATGGTTGTACTGTCCATTAGTTCGCAGGCAGATGGTACTAACCCACGACCCATTATGGCAGGTATTGCATTGCCTGCAGCTTCCAGGTCATTGAAATGGGCCAGCACTGCCGCCCTGGCTTCGGGCAGCGGGTGTATCTTCAACCTGGCTCCTGTAATGACGCCAAGGGTTCCCTCCGAACCAACTATTAATGCAGTGAGGTCGTACCCTGATGCCGATTTCATTACCTTGCCACCTGTACGGATTACTGTACCGTCGGGCATCACAACTTCCAGGTCCAGTACGTAATTAGTAACTGTGCCGTATTTTACTGAGCGCATACCACTGCCCCTGTTGGCAATAAGTCCGCCCAGGGTGCACATCTCGCTGCTGCCGGGGTCTGGCGGGAAGAAGAAACCATAGGGTTCAAGTGAGTGGTTCAGGTCTGCGTGAATGAGTCCGGGCTCAACCAGTACCTGAAGGTTCCTTATGTCAATATCAAGTATATTGTTCATCCGGCTCATATCCAGCACGATACCGCCACATAAGGGTACGGCACCTCCGGCCAGTCCTGTGCCTGCGCCCCTGGCAGTGATGGGTATGCGGTGCATGTGGGCCAGTTTGACTATTTCCGATACTTCTGTTGTGGTGCATGGCATGACCACATAGTCAGGTGTGCCGGTTATGTACGAAGCGTCAGAGGAATAACAGTACAACTCAGCCGGGTCATTGGAGATGTGGGATGGGGTGACGATATCCTGGAGTTTCTTCAGTAGATTCATTTACTGGTATCTGGTTATTATTAATTGTTTATAAGTTTCTGCAATGAATATCGTTTTTGGATTAATACATGTAAATCATAAATATCCGGTATCTATAGGATCAATAAACCGCTGGATGATTCTATACGTTCCAACGTGATCAAGCATCGGAAAATATATTCTTAAAAGCAGAG
>DAOUWY010000063.1 GCA_030666885.1 Methanosarcinales archaeon | reverse complement strand
TCCATGTCCACCATCCGGATAAAGGTTTTATTCACCTTGACAATGTTATGATCAGCATCTATTACACACATTCCATTAGCAGCGATCTGGAAGATCAGGTCGACCTCTGCTTTGCTTTCTGACAGTGCAATTTCAGCCTGCTTACGCTCGGTAATGTCACGTGCAGCCGCAAATGCGCCCACGACCTTTCCTGTCTGGTCCTTATAGACAGAAGCGTTGTAGGCAACCATGGTCTCGGTTGTGTCCCTGGCCTTCATGACTAGCTCGTAATCCCGAACCTCTCCTGCTTCAAAAGTCAGCATGGCACCTTTATATGCTTTATCAGGATCTGTGAAATAATCGGCAAACGGGGTTCCTATCAACTCTTCCTTTCCTCTGCCTGTAGCACGTATCGTTGCCTCGTTCACGTCCAGTATGATCCCTTCCTGGTCAAAGGTTACCAGCGGGTCCAGGCTGGTCTCGATCAATCCACGGTTATAGCGTTGAAGATTCTGTATCTCCTGCTCTGCTCCCTTTCGCTCGGTAATGTCACGGGCAGCCGCAAATGCGCCCACAACCTTTCCGGTCTGATCCTTGTAGACCGAAGCGTTGTAGGCAACCATGGTCTCGGTTCCATCCCTGGCTTTCATAACCAGTTCGTAATCCCGAACCTCTCCGGCTTCAAAGGTCAGCATGGCACCCTTGTATGCTTTATCAGGATCTGTGAAATAATCAGCAAACGGGGTTCCGATCAACTCGTCCCTTCCTCTGCCTGTAGCCCGTATCGTTGCCTCGTTCACATCCATGATGACCCCTTCATGATCAAAGGTGACCAGAGGATCAAGGCTTACTTCGATCAATCCGCGATTGTAGCGCTGAAGTTCACGAATTTCTTCTTCGGCCTGCTTACGCTCTGTAATATCTTTAAAATCCTCTACAATCCCAACAAATTTGCCGTTTTGCTCTAATCTTGCAGCATTCACAATAACCGGTATCTCTTTACCATCCGGTCGCTTCTTGACAGATTCATGTTCAGCAAACCGTTCTCCCCTTTTTAGCTGCTCAAGTGGACAATCTTCTGAATGACATAGTTCGCCGCTAAAGATATCGTAGCATTTTTTGCCTATGATCTCATCCTCGTCCATGTCCACCATCCGGATAAAGGTTTTATTCACCTTGACAATGTTATGATCAGCATCTATTACACACATTCCATCAGCAGCGATCTTGAAGATCAGGTCGAGTTCTGCTTTGCTTTCAGATAGTGCAATTTCAGCTTTTTTTCGCTCGGTGATGTCACGTGCCGCTGCAAATGCGCCTACTACATTTCCGGCCTGGTCCTTATAGACCGAAGCGTTGTAGGCAACAATAGTCTCGGTTTTATCCCTGGCCTTCAGGACCAGTTCGTAATCCCTGACCTTTCCCGTTTCAAAGGTCAGCATGGCACCTTTGTATGCTTTATCAGGATCTGTGAAATAATCAGCAAAAGGGGTTCCTATCAACTCTTCCCGGGTTCTGCCTGTCGCCCGGATTGTAGCCTCGTTCACATCCATAATGACTCCTTCCTGGTCAAAGGTTACAAGAGGATCAAGGCTTACCTCAATTAATTCCCGGTTGTAGTGCTGAAGATTCTGTATTTCATGCTCTGCTCCCTTTCGCTCGGTAATGTCACGGGCAGCAGCAAATGCGCCCACAATCTTTCCAGTCTGGTCCTTGAATATTGAAGCATTATACGATACAATAGTCTCGGTTTTATCCCTGGCCTTTATGACCAGCTCGTAATCCCGAACCTCCCCGGCTTCAAAGGTCAACATGGCGCCTTTGTATGCTTTATCAGGATCTGTGAAATAATCAGCAAACGGGGTTCCTATCAACTCATCTCTTCCCCTGCCTGTAGCACATGTTGTAGCCTCGTTCACATCCAGTATGATCCCTTCCTGGTCAAATGTCACTAAAGGATCAAGGCTTACTTCAATTAATTCCCGGTTGTAGTGCTGAAGATTCTGTATCTCCTGCTCTGCTTCCTTTCGCTCGGTAATGTCACGGGCAGCCGCAAATGTGCCTACTACCTTTCCGGCCTGGTCCTTGTATACCGAAGCGTTGTATGAAACGACGGTCTCGGTCCCATCCTTCGCTTTCAGGACCAGTTCGTAATCCCTGACCTCCCCGGTCTCAAATGTCAGCATTGCACCTTTGTATGCTTTATCAGGATCTGTGAAATAATCAGCAAACGGGGTTTCGATCAATTCGTCCCTTCCTCTGCCTGTAGCCCGTATTGTAGCCTCGTTCACATCCAGTATGATCCCTTCCTGGTCAAATGTCACCAAAGGATCCAGGCTTGTCTCAATTAATCCCCTGTTGTAGTGCTGCAGATGATGTAGTTCCAGCACTTCATGCTTGTGCCGTGTGATGTCATAGCCAGCGGCAAATGCCCCTGTTACCTTTCCGGTCTGGTCTTTGTAAGGCGATATGTTGAATGCAACAATGATATTAGGTACGTCCCCGGTTTCTATGACCAGTTCATAATCTCTTACCTCTCCCGTATCAAATACTTGCTCTACTGCATTGTTTGCCTTAACCGGATCACTAAAAAGATCAATAAAAGGTGTTCCTGTCAGTTCATCCCGGTTCTTCCCGAAAATCCGGACTGTTGTGTTGTTCACATCAACAATAATGCCTTTCGTATCAAAGATTAACAGAGCATCCTGACTAATTAAACGCAATTCTTTTTCCAGGAAAAGAAGTGGTGAATCTTGTATGGTCTTATTCATCTAAAACCCCGGGTAAGTAGTAATATATGATTTGTCTCTCAATTTATATATGTTACATTATTTTATATTAGTCTATTGTTAGAATAAAGTCAGATATTTTGTGTATACACATCAGGTAATTTACACAAAATATACACAAAATCAACTTAATAATATTCAAATATCGGAACGGGAAGTATCGGTCCATTCAGTTTTTTTCATTCTGATGCGGTTCAATATTGCCTGCACACCGCACAAGCTGATCAGCCATACATGGAACATTAATCCCACAGTCTTGACTAATATATGATCCTGCCCCTTTGACCAGAGCCTCAATCCATAGACAGGGACAATGGGTGTCAGCAAAAATGCAACAAAGGGCAGCGTCATGGACGTAAACCATGCCAGCTTCTGGTTCACAGGAATAGGGGCAGAGTAAAACCGTGCCAGATTTTCCTCCAGTCCCTCCAGTGCACCTGACATCCAGCGTATCCGCTGGTTGTATAGTTCTTCCAGGCTGGTGGGCGCCTGCTCACCCACTGTTGTTTCTGCCAGTACAGGTTTTTTGCCGCTGATGTACATACGCTGCGTGAATTCCAGGTCTTCACAGTACACATCCTCATTGAGACTCGTACCATCAAGTGCCCTTGCATCTATCAAACCGATAAGTCCATTGAATTGTTTGAACCCGTCAAAGCGTTCATACAGCCTGTACACGTCTGCGAAAAATGAATATTCAGCAGCGATTATCCTGGCCACCCACCCTGAATCCTGGTTAGTGATATACCGTGTACCGCTTGCTATCACGGCATTTGCCTCCATTTTAAGGGCATGGATACACTTTATTATAAAATCGGGTTCGGGGCGACTATCCACATCAAAAAGTGCAATGTAATCGGCATCCGGTCTCCCATCCTGTCCCCTGATGGCATCCATGCCGTCATTGACGGCACCACCCCTGCGCCCCCGTGTATCAGACCGGGCCAGGTGACCGATGTCTCCGGACTTCAAATACCGGATGCGATGGTCAGGTCCTTGTGGACAATCTATTATGTAGGTAATATTGACGCTCAGTCCTGATGTATCCAGTTGTTTTAGTGAATCGACCGATTTTTGAATTATTGAAAGGGGTTCAAAAGGCGCAACTGGTATTATAATACAAACTTTTTCCATATGGCTATTATAAAAGTATTAATAGTTTATACAAATATCCGGTCGTGTCCCTGATAAATTGACAATATTTAAATAGTTTAAATGTAATTTATTCTTTTGAGGGATATGAATGGATTCAGAACTTGATTTATCTGAATTTTGTTGTTTGACTTGACTTTCAAAGATAGCTGAAAAACATCCTGATTTTTGAAAAAATCCACCCCCACACCTTTGTCAGACATTTATATACTTAGTCCCAAACTATTTAATTCATGAGACTTTTTAATTTATTCCGGATCAGTGGGTAATGGCAAAAAAGGTTAACCGCCAAGGACACGGAGGACCGCAGAAGGTTGCTATTTTTCTCTGCGTCCCTCAGCGCTCTTTACGGTTTTCCTGATCGTCTGGAAAATAATAAAAAGTTACTAATTCATAGATTTAGCGATCTTGTTATTGAAATAAAGCAAAATATTTATATAAATAGTCCCTAACACTACACTTTGATATTTTTAGAAAGGAAGTAACTATTCAGCCATATCTAAACGTTATCGATAGACTGAATTGCTGGCAGAAGCTACAGGAAGGGCACATCAGGCAGGTTTTAGTAAGCTGGCTGTTATCAGCGGGATAGGTCTGAGAACCTATTACAGGAAACTGGGCTTTGAGCGGGACGGACCTTACATGTCCAGGGTCATATAGGGGGGATTGCTGGATGACGATTGGGATTATTTTGGCATATTTTTTTTAATATAATTTGATGACAATGATTAAGTACTAATTCAGCTTTCAATATTTGGTAAAAAATATAGACAATTATATATAACCAGGCAAATAGATTGAAGTAAAGCCAATAATTCATCGAAAAGATATTGTATATCTTAATATATATTGAGAATATGTATATGCAAAAGAAATATTAAGTTTAAATAATTGCATAATTAGATTGGAAAATTATTATGGTGACTATCAAAGAAAACAGTCCATTTACACCTGGAAATCCAGTACCTATCGAACTTTTTGTCGGAAGAGTTGAACAATTTAAAGAGATTGTAAGACATGTTAAACAAACGGAATATGGTAAACAAGAGAATGTTTTTTTATCAGGTGAACGAGGTATTGGTAAGAGCTCATTAGCTTCATATTTACGTTACTATGTTGAAAAAGAAGATTTCCTTGCAGTCCATGTTTTTTTAGGTGGAGTCACTACTTTAGAAGAGTTTGTACGCCGTATATTTGAGCAAATCCTCAAAGAAGCAAATAAACAAACAATGTTTGATAAAATTTCCGGTTATTTTGGGAAATATATTAAACAAGTTGATCTTTTTGGCATTTCTGTTAGTTTTAATCCACCAGAAGCTGATTTAAAAGATTTAGTAATCAATTTCCCTGAATCTATTAAAAATATTTTAGACCTGATAAAAGATGACAAGAAAGGATTGTTTATTATTTTAGATGATATCAATGGAATTTCAAATTCGCCTGAATTTGCGAACTGGTACAAAAGTTTCGTAGACCATGTTGCGACACATTATACCCAATTCCCTCTTTTTTTAATGCCAATAGGTCTCCCTGAAATAAGAGACAATTTGAGTAGACAACAACCGTCTCTAATGAGAATATTCAGAGTAATAGAAATTGATAAACTTTCTGATAAAGAAGTTTCTGAGTTCATTAAAAAAGCATTTGACAAAGTGAATATAGAAGTTGAGCCTGAATCTATGGATTATATGGTTCTATTTTCGAGTGGATTGCCTGTTTTAATGCATGAAATTGGTGATGCAGTCTATTGGAAAAACGAAGACGAAGTAATAAGTCAAGATGATGTAATGCCTGGCATTATATATGCAGCAGAGAGAATCGGACAAAAATATCTTGACCCTAAAGTTTATAGAACAATTCGAAGTGAAAGATATAAATCGATTTTAAGAAAGTTGGGTGAAATGCCAGGTAGTCATTTCAGGAAAAAAGATTTTGAAAGTGAATTGAATAATGAAGAAAAAAGAACCTTTGATAATTTCTTAACGAAAATGAAACAATTGGGTGTAATCCAATCAGACATAGAAGGGGGACGGGGAGCATATAAATTCGTAAATGAGTTATTCCCGATTTATATAACAATGGAAAGTAGAGCTCAAAGGCGAAAATTAAAGGAGTAAGATTACGATATATTCACAAGCATAATAATGGGTTAGTCTGCTTGTGAATATATCATTTAAATTCAATCAACATATGGTATGCCCATTTATTTTGTAATAATTCCTATACACTCTTTTTGGTACCTGGGCCTGAGTGAAGCAGCGTCCTAGGTCGTGAGAAACATGCCTCGAAGCTATCGATAATTAATTCACAATAATTTATTTATTAAACTATATGCTTCTTTTTCACTGCGGCCTCCACACTTATTTATTACATCTTTATATGATTTTATCTTAAATAAAAAAGTTTCATCATTAAAAACTTTATATCTGGTGGCATAGATCGCAGCCTCTATCACTGCATTAAATCCCCTGTTTACCGGCCTTATTCCCATACTTTTGATGTTACCTGTGATGAATTGTAATTCAGCAATTGTTGCAATATTGCCTTCTTTAATCCCGGCCTTAAATATCACCCATCCGTTAGAGGAGGCGAGTACTGGAAAATTGATACCGGTACCAGTTTCAATGAACTCGAACTTTTCCTTATCCAGGTCTTCAAGAGCCGATTGAACAAACACCACCGGGTCATCTACTATATTTACAGCCAGTAACCCCGTATCCTTAATATTCGTACAGGTATGTGATTCGTTAAAAACCCTGACAGTGAGCCTTCCACAATGCCTTATCAGGCCTATGGGTGCAGCATTGGGCCGGTCATCAATGGACTTTGTAGTGACAATGACCTCATTGATACCTTCCATTATTCCGTAACTGTCCAGTTCAATGCTCAAAACTTCAATCCCCCCACCAGTGCAACAAAAAGACCCGCAATTATTATATCTGCGGTCGAACCTGGATTTACCCCTTCACTAAGAAGCTGCTCATCAAACTCCTCGATATCTGGCTTTGCGTTCTCAAATCCGGAGCTATTTATGCGTTCAACAATATATGCGGCTCTCCCGGATACCTCCTCAGCCCTTTCAAGGTCGAACTTGGTCCGGATAAAAGTATCCGGATTCCCTGCCAGTATTTCAAGGAATGTCAGGACCAGCGCATCATTGATACCCATAGACCTGTACTTTTCAAGGATGCTGTTTCCACACTTGAATGTAAGCTGGAATCCCGAGGTCCATTCCTTTGCGATCATGTCATAAGAAGAGGATATCTCCATCAGCTTGTATAATGTAGTCCCTCTTGCCCTGATCACATCAATCGATGCCGGGTCTGCCAGGTCCAGGTCGTCCACGTCATTTATCCGGACACCTGCTTTTGAAAAAGCCCTGTACAGTTCAACAGAGTCATCTGCTGATGAATCTTTTACCAATTCCATTACACGCTGTTCAAGTCCAGGAAATATATCCGGGCTCCCATTCATTTGTGTCCTGAGTTTGCCTGCTGCCATCACAAGTGGTATAAGCAGGATGAATGCCCCGAAGTGTGTGTTGCCTCCGCTTTGCCATTTTGCACTTTCGACTACTGCTTCATTAATATACTTCCCGATGTCTTTATCATCAGCGGATGCTTTTTTCAGAACAGGATATACACTAACGGCAGATGCAAGGAAATGCTCGAAATGCGTGTCATGATAGTTATGATCCCGATCCACGTTGCCGGGTTTTGGTGTAGCACATACTTCCAGTATCATTGCAAATTGGGCATACTGTGCGATCAGGTGCGTATTGTGTGACATGGTGGTATGTTCCCAGATTTATGATTCTTAGAGGATAATATTATATATTTATGTTTACAGGCTAAAGGCTTTTTATTATTTCCTGATTTCAATTTAAGTCCTTAGATTGAAATATGTCGAAAAAAAGAGGCTAATCATGCTGTTTCTTGTTGCCACTAAGAATTTTTAAATAAAAATCCCATCTTCACTGTAAGCAATCCAGTGATTTTTTCTTTAACACTGATCTGGTAAATTTCAAATAAAATCCACCTCCCTACTGATATCGTTTGTAGGTTACAAATCAGCTCTACATTTGTACCTTGAAACCGTCAAATTAGCATTTTGACTTAAGAAACTATCTGTTTTTTTTAGATAGCCTGAATTTATCTTCACATCAAACGTTGCGCTATTAATGACTACCAGATGAAATTTATATCGCGGCGAATTTGATCAAACCGACAGGTTTAAATACTTTGCCAAGTCCGCCTCTGATGACAGAAATTTCAAACGTTTACAAAGGAGTCCTCATTACAGACTCCCTTGAAAACTATATCGATAAAGAGCATGTATCGTTATGTCAATTTTTATTATTTTTAAACATAGCGGACATAGCACAATATGTAAAGAATAATTTTTACACAGATAAAACTTGGCATTTCAAGTATGATGTAGAAGCAATGATCAAACTTGTTGTAGTAAAATTCTTTAGGAAAAAGTCATTTAAGAAGACTATTAGCACTTTAACAGAGGAAGAAGCGTGGCTACTTGGTTTTCAAGAGAAAGATAATGAAATCCCAATTCCAACAGGATCAGCTCTTCATCATTTCGTTAAATATCGACTTGGAGTTGAAGGTATTGATGAAATAATGCTGATGTTAGGT
>DAOUWY010000090.1 GCA_030666885.1 Methanosarcinales archaeon | reverse complement strand
TTTGAGGTGTAGTTGACCTTGTATCTCATGACAGGTCAAACTCTTTCATGATCTCTTCTTCAGAATGAAGGCGGTCCTGTTTGATATCTTCAAGTGCCTCTTCGATACCAAGTATCGCTTCATCGCTGAGAGGTTCTTCATCTATTGCCAGATTTACCAACCGTTCTACAACTGAACTATATGATTCACGTGGATAACGTTTCAGAGATGTCAGTATATCCTTCACTCTGGGATTTATGCAGATTGTAGTAGTGGCTGCCATATAGTTATCTATAGGTAATTATAAATTAAATATATATTGGTATAGATGTACCCGCCACCCAGCCTCTCTGCATTATATCCTGCCACCGCAGCCCGCCAGGGCCGCACGGTGGCAGCCAGCCGTGTTGGTCCCAAAACTAAAAGCATGTGTACAAATAAAACTATGTATATCCCATATGGGATAATAACATTAAATTATAATTGATAATTGCCCAACTGGGATGAAATATGGCCTGATTTTATAATGTGAATTGGTTTTGGGACGGCCGGTAGGATATACTTTTTTATATCCTCTTCCAATACGAATCCTGCATAAGTATTATATATAATGTACAACATTGTACATCACCGAACAGATATATACATTTGAGTGGTCTGGTACATGAACAGAATAATAGAAGATATCATTTCAGCAACCGAAAACCGTGTCAATAAACTTCCGGGTGTAGGCACACCACAGGCAATAAGCACAAGGAGCCTTGCCAGGTCCATAAAGCATGCAAAGGATTCGCAATATATACCTGTGATAGCCGAGGTCAAACCCGCATCTCCCACCACCCACAACAGGGAAGTGAGCCCTGCCGATGCCGCACAGATAGCCAGGACCATGGAAAAGGCAGGTGCTTGTGCTATTTCCGTACTTACAGAGCCGGAATTTTTCCACGGGAGCCTGGAGAACCTGGAACATGTCAGGCAGGCCGTAAGCATCCCTGTATTAAGGAAGGACTTTATAATAGACGAACGACAGCTCTATGAAGTAGAAAGCGACCTGATACTGCTGATAGCCGGCATACTGGGTGACAGGCTGCCCGGATTCATCACACTTGCAAAAGACCGAGGACTACAGCCGCTGGTGGAAGTGCATGATCATGCAGAACTTATGGCCGCACTTGACACTGATGCAAACATCATAGGCATCAACAACCGTAATCTCAAGACAATGGAGATCGACCTGGCCACAACCGAAGAAGTGGCCCCTATTATCAGGGAGCACAGCCCTGACAGGATTATAATAAGCGAGAGCGGCATACTGACTCCACAGGACGCTGTCAGGGTAGTACAGGCCGGTGCCGATGCCGTATTGGTAGGCACGTCCATAATGAAAGGTGACATCTACGAAAACACCAGAATATTGGTTGAGGCCGGTATATCCGGCTCACATACGTCAAACATATCAAATTGATAACTTACAGAGGATAACTTCATGAACATAAAACAAAAAGGCAAGTTCGGGCGGTTCGGCGGACAGTTCGTACCCGAGGTGCTCATGCCTGCGGTAAAGGAACTGGAACAGGGGTATAAGCAGTTCAGGGACGACCCCGAATTCAAGCAGGAACTGGACTATTACCTAAAGGATTTTGCAGGCCGCCCCACCCCCCTGTACCATGCCAGGCGCCTGAGTGAAAAGTACGGGATTACGGTATATCTCAAGCGCGAGGACCTGGTGCACGGAGGCGCCCATAAATTGAACAACACACTGGGCCAGGCACTGCTGGCAAAGTACATGGGCAAGTGCAGGCTGATTGCTGAGACCGGGGCAGGCCAGCACGGTACTGCTACGGCCATGGCAGGTGCGAACCTGGGAATTCCAACAGAAGTTTATATGGGTGCCAAGGATATTCGTCGCCAGCGCATGAACGTATACCGCATGGAACTTATGGGGACAAAGGTAATACCAGTGACTTCCGGCAGCCAGACCCTGAAGGATGCCATCAACGAGGCGCTGCGGGACTGGGTTAGCAATGTGGAGGATACTCATTACCTTATAGGTTCGGTGGTCGGCCCCCATCCTTACCCAACTATTGTGCGGGACTTCCAGAGTGTAATAGGCAACGAGGTCAAACATCAGATCATGGAAAAGGAAGGGCGTTTGCCTGATTCCATTATTGCATGTACGGGCGGCGGCAGTAATGCTATAGGCACCTTCTATCCATTCATTCCGGATACTGAAGTAAAATTATTCGCTGTGGAAGCGGGCGGCAGTGGTATGGAATCCACTGATAAGGCTGCCCTTCACTCTGCATCCCTGTGTGTGGGCGAAGAAGGTGTACTGCACGGCGCACGGACCAGGATACTGCAGGACCCCTACGGCCAGATACTTGAATCCCACAGCATCGCGGCCGGGCTTGATTATAGCGGTGTAGGTCCTGAACTGACATACCTGGCCGAGACTGGCAGGATCAAGCCTGCGAACACCAGTGATGATGAGGCACTGGCTGCCTTTGACGAACTGAGCAGGATGGAGGGTATTATCCCGGCACTGGAATCGTCCCATGCCCTTGCCTATCTGGCAAAGGCTGCCGGCTCGGGTGAACTTGGCGAGATCGTGGTGATCAATCTATCCGGGCGGGGGGATAAGGACCTTGAGACTGTGCTTGAGAAGGGGGTTATGTAATGAGGATATCTGATAAGTTCGATGAACTGAAAACGAAGAATGAAGGAGCACTTATCGCTTATGTTTGCGCCGGTGATGGTGATACAACCAGAATCGTGCATGCACTGATCAATGGTGGTGCTGATATTGTGGAATTGGGGCTGCCTTTTTCTGATCCTATAGCAGACGGCCCTACCATACAGGCGTCAATTGAGAGGGCACTTGATGCGGGTATGAACCCTGACAGGTACTTTGAGATGGTGAAAGGACTGGATGTGGATGTACCGCTTGTTGTGATGACCTACTACAACCTGATTTTTAAGCGTGGATTGGAGAGGTTCGTAAAGGACTGCAAAGATTCAGGCATTACCGGTGTTATCGTGCCCGACCTGCCGCCTGAGGAATCCGGGGAACTGGGCAGGTATTGCGAGGGAAATGGAGTTGACCTGATATTTTTAATAGCACCCACAACCACGGGTGACAGGCTTGAGGATATCCTGGAAAGAGGCACCGGATTTTTATACTTGGTGTCAAGGCTGGGTGTCACGGGTGCCAGGGCCGATATTGCAGGCTCTACAAAGGAAGTACTGGACAGGGTTAAGACTGATAAGCCCAAAGCTGTAGGTTTTGGTATTTCATCTGGCGCACAGGCTGCTGAGATCATAAAGAGTGGTGCCCAGGGTGTTATTGTGGGTTCGGCTTTTGTGGATATCATAGCCAGCGGGCAGGATGTTGCAGGAAGGCTGAAGGCACTGGCGCTGGAGATTAAATCGAGTTTAGGATAATGAATCTGTAAAAATACTTTTTTGCGTGAAAAGATATATATTGTCTCGTAATACATGTATTACATATGGATACAACTATCCGGAACATTGATCCTTCCATATATAAGAAATTGAAAATAAAAGCCTCAGTTGAAGGTATTACCATCGGGGAAGCTATCAACAGGGCCGTCAAGACGTGGTTGAATATTGAGTCAAAAAAGCATTAGAGCATCCTTGAGACCAGACCGGAGCACATTGGCAAACAATACCGGCATTTGAGCGAAGAGATCGATGAAATCCTGTATAAAGAGGAGTTGGCTTGTTATTCCTGGACTCCAGTGTCATTATTGCCTATAAGAATGCTGATGACATAAATCATAAAAAAGCCAGGGATATTTTTCATTATATCAGCAAAGGGAATTATGGAAAAGCAGTTATTTCCGAATTTATTTTGTCAGAAGTTACTACGGTCCTTGCACTTAAAATAAACCTGGATGCTGCAGTTGAGGTGGGAAATGTACTGCTTGATGCCAGGGAAATTGAAATCATGAAGGCCAGCGACGTGTTTGAGAGAGCATGGGAGATTTTCAGTGAGCAGGGAAATACTAATTTCAGTTTTGTGGATACATCTATTTTAGCTTGTATGGAACTGGGAAATATCAAAAGAATTGCAACCTTTTAAAAAGATTTTCTCAAGATAAAGTCCCTGGACGTTGTGAGAGAGTGATTTCATAAGCCCGTCTACAGCTTTTATTGCCGGTTCCCAAAACCCGCTTGCACGAGGCTGGTATGGCTGGGTTGAAATACCTGGACACCACGAAGTTAAAATATTATTGTCTACACAATAATTGTCATGACAATAAAATTTGATTTCATTGACTGTGAGAAAGAACTAAATCATCTTGAAGATGAATACCGGAATCAGTTCCAGCTCCTTTTCCCTTTGAAAAGATAGCGTAAAAAAAGTTGCTATACGTTTCATGGTTGACTTGATACCAGTGTAGTTGAGCTAAAAGAGGAAGATTGTAAATTAATGGTATTGCAGATTTGATAATTTTGTCCCAAGGACATAATAGACCAAACTTATATATTGAATTAGTATATTTCAAACAATAAATTTATTTTAAGTTAGAATATGGGACATTAATATGCATCTAATGGTCACAGAAAAACACAATACGGCAAAGAGAATAGCCTCGATCCTGGCCCCAAAGAAACCAAAACAGGTAAGGATAAACGGAGTTGACACATACCAGTGGGACAACAATGTGGTAATGGGGCTTAGCGGTCATATTGTTTCAGTGGATTTTCCCAAAGAATACAATAACTGGCAAAAGGTTGAGAGCAGGGAACTGGTAAATGCTAAGATTATCACAACGTCTACCCAGAAGAAGATCGTATCGGCCCTGCGTAAGCTGGGCAAGGAAGCAGACCATGTTTCCATTGCCACTGACTACGACAGGGAAGGGGAACTGATAGGCGTTGAAGCACTGCGCATAATTGAGAATGTCAATAAAGGCGTCACTGCTGACCGTATCCAGTACAGTACCATCACAAAAACAGAGATCGAGGCGGCCTTTTCCAATCCTGTTACCGTAGATTTTAACCTGGCGGCAGCCGGTGAGAGCAGGCAGGTCATTGACCTCATCTGGGGTGCTGCACTGACCAGGTATATTTCCATAACAGCAGGCAGGCTGGGCAACCAGTTCCTGAGCGTGGGACGTGTCCAGACCCCGACCCTTGCACTGCTGGTTGACAGGGAAAAGGAACGGATGGCCCATGTGCCAAAACCGTACTGTGAAATATTTGCAACCCTGGTGGACGATATAGAGTTCCAGGCAAAGCACAAGGCCGGACGTATATGGGATAAAGATGAGGGGCGAAAGATATTCGATAAACTTGGCGATACGGCAATTGTCATAAAACTGAAAAAGGATGAAAAAATAGACCGTCCTCCCATACCCTTTAATACAACGGAATTTATCAGGGCGGCCAGCCGTATTGGTTTTACTGCATCCAATGCCATGAGGATAGCAGAGAACCTGTATATGGAGGGTTTTATATCCTATCCCAGGACAGATAACACAGTTTATCCTGACAGTATTGACCTGCCAGAACTGATACAGATAATTGGTAAGGGGCCGTTCAGGCAATATGCTGAACACCTGCTGAAATTACCAGAATTAAAACCTACAAGGGGAAAGAAAGAAACAACTGACCACCCCCCTATCATGCCTGCATCCTATGTGGAGAAATCCAAGCTGAAGGATGATGAATGGAGGGTATATGAACTGGTGGTACGGCGTTTTTTTGCCACATTTGCCGGGCCTGCAAAGTGGGCTGTTATCCAGGCACGGTTTGACATCTCGGGTGAGGAGTTCAAAGCCAGGGGTGCCAGCCTGCTGGAAGAGGGATGGCGCTGGTATTACCCGTACAATAAACCAGATGATATGATACTGCCTGACCTGCAGGTAGATCAAATCCTCGTGGTCAAGGATAAAGAGTTCCTGGAAAAAGAGACACAACCACCATCGAGATACGGGCAGGGCAGGCTTATAAAGGTTATGGAAGACCTTGGACTTGGCACCAAGTCAACCAGGCATGAGATCATATCAAAGCTCTATGCCAGGGCATACGTCCACGGCAACCCCCTGCAGCCCACCAAGATTGCCATAGGGGTTATCGAATCACTGGAAAAATATGCTGATACTATTACCAAACCAGACATGACTGCCGCTCTTGAGGATGATATGGACCTGATAGCCGAGGGGACCAGGACTGAGGAAGATGTGGAAGATGAATCCAGGAAAATGCTGAATGATGTCTTTAATGAACTGGTCACAAACCAGGAGAAGATCACCGAGAGCCTGCGTACCAGTATGAGGGAAGACAAGATCATTGGCACATGCGAGAAATGTGCCAGTAAACTGATCATCAGGCGGTCCAAAAGAGGCGGGCGGTTCATCGGATGTACCGGGTATCCTGATTGTGATTTTTCACTGCCGCTACCTAAAAGCGGCCAGATAGTGGTCACTGATAAACTGTGTGAGCAGCATGAAATGAACCATATCAAACTAATTACCAAAGGCAAGCGGCCCTGGGACCTGGGCTGCCCATACTGCAACTACCTGGAATGGCAAAAAAGCCTTAAGGATGACGAAAAGAAAAGTGAGAAAAGTAAGTAATATGATTAAACACCCGGGCAGCGGCAGTCCTGTGCGCCTGTTCGCAGGGGGGCTGCATGGTGATGAATGGGAAACCACCACTCCACTGCTGGAAGGATTGACCGGACCCATGGACGGGACATTGCTTGTTATGTCCAAAGTGTCCGGAAATGAGTACATGAGTACACTGGACAGGGACTATTACACCCACTATGCCCCTCATTTGCTGGAGGCCATAAAGGAGTACCGTCCATGTATCTATCTGGAACTTCATTCCTATTCGAAGGATAACTTTTTAATACTGACGGGGGACGGCAGGCTCGAACACCATGGTGTACCTGCATATATCGAGATAGAGGCTGGTGTGTTAATGGGCTCGGTATCACCCCATATCAGGCGGGATTATTTCAGCCCGTACGACCTGTGCGTATCCTTTGAGATGCCGAAAAGGGCGTCAGGGAAAACCCTGGAAGTGATTGGCCGGTTGCTTGACCTTGTAAAGGAATGCAAGGACAGGGACGCTTTTGTCAGGTACATGAAGACACATTACCCTGAGCAGACCGCGGTGGCTGTGAGGAATTATCTCAGGTTTTACGGAGACCTGTATTAACATCAGAGACTTTTTATTATCTTCCGGGACTATTCGGTACTGTATCATTTTCCAGTTATTTTTCAGACACGGATTTACACTGATTTGATGTTTATCCGGTAGTGTCCTACAAATCGTGACCTTTATATTAATTGAATTTGTTGATTTATGAAATAGTATTCATCAAGGAGGAAGGAACACGGATGACACGGATTCGACGGATACGCACGGAT
>DAOUWY010000166.1 GCA_030666885.1 Methanosarcinales archaeon | reverse complement strand
TCTCCTGGGCCTCTGGTAACAGTGGGTAACCTCTGTAAATCCTGCCATAATGGCACCTACATCTTCAACACGGTCATCGGGTACATTCCATGTACACATGGCGTTTGAAGTAATACCTATCACCCTGTGCCCTATGGATGCGCCAAAGCGCCTGATGATACCTCCATGTCGCAAGTTCTCGATCCTGTTAATCAGATCATCCACTGAAATGCCCAGTTGTGCGGCGACTTCATTGAACGGCTCGGGAATAAGTGGAATTCCGTCTTGCGTTATCCTCAATAATTTAGCATCAATATCGTCCATGTGATCTCCTGTTTTATTTTTGTATAATTAGCGTTTTTTATTTTGGCATTATTTTGCTATTAATCATGTTCTAATTGGAAACTTTTTACTTCCACACCTGCACTTTTAAAGAACCTGAGTGCTTCAGTGTCAGGATAATTATTAGCAAAAACAACCCTTTTTATCTTTGAATTGATTATCATCTTTGCACATAATACACATGGCTGGTGGGTACAGTAGAGGGTGGCATCTTCAATACTTACGCCGTGAAGTGCTGACTGGATTATGGCGTTTTGTTCTGCATGTACGGCCCTGCACATTTCATGCCTGGTACCTGAAGCAATATTCTGCGCCTCACGCATGCACCCGATATCAAGACAGTGTTCAAGGTTCCTTGGCGCACCGTTATATCCTGTTGAAAGGATACGCTTATCCCGTACAATTACTGCCCCTACATGGTTTCTCAGGCAGGTGGAGCGCTTGGAAACCACCTCGGCTATCTCCATAAAATACTCATCAACTGTGGGTCTTTCATCCATATTTTTTTCCTGCATTTTTTACATGCTAATGAGAGTAAAAGGTAAATAGGTTGTGTTATATCATTATCGGCTGCTAATCAAGGCATTGAATTTATTATTATTGCAATTTATTATTACTATAATATATCATACATGGTGTTGTTAATGAAGAATATCAACGTAGAACAATATATTGACTCATATCTTAAGAAAGTATCAACAACACAGATGATCATCATCCCGCTTATCTTATTATTACTATCTCTTATTATACTGGGCTGGTCATGTATTTCTACAGGCGCTCCGGTGGAACTGGGTGTCGAATTTACAGGTGGTACTATAGTTTCTGTAGAGTCCCCGTTGTCCTTTGAAGAAGTGCAACAGCAGTTCACTTCGCAATTCCCGGACACACCACCAATAAGTGCGCGGGATGCCGGCGGCGGATGGGTTATGCTCCAGTTCGCTCCCATGGACGAGGCAGCACAGATGGAATTAAATGAGTACCTGACCTCTAATTATGGTAGTGAGATATCACTGCGCCAGATGAGTGCGGAATACGGCCAGGACCTGCAATTGAGTGCAGTTAAGGCTGTCATATATGCATTCCTTGGAATGGCTGTGCTGGTTTTTATTATATTCAGGTCAGCGGTACCTTCAGGTGCGGTCGTACTGTCCGCATTTTCAGATATTGTCATAGCAGCCACATTGATGAACCTGTTCGGCATTGCCCTGTCATTGGGCACTGTGGCGGCACTGCTTATGCTTATAGGTTATTCCATTGATAGCGACATCCTGCTGACAACCAGGCTGCTTAAAAGAAGGGGCAATCCGGAGGATAAATTAAAGGGGGCTATGAAAACCGGTCTTACAATGACCACAACTACCCTTGCAGCCATTTTTATCCTGTTTTTGGTCAGCACTTTTGCCCAGTACGTCTCATCATTTTCCAGGATAGATATCATCAGTGATATCTCCGTGGTCCTGCTCCTTGGCCTGGCCACGGACCTGATGAACACCTGGATGTTGAATACAGGTATCCTAAAATGGTATCTGGGCCGTGAGGTCCCTATAGGGAAAAGAAAGAGGGGGGGCAGGAAATGAGGGATGAAGAAGTTGAGAAAGGACTTGGCAGCGATCCCAGGATAATACTAATGGGCGGGGCCGTAATCATTTCACTAATCTTACTATTGTTACCTGCCATATTCCCTGGTCTGGGCTTTGGCGGACTCAGTTACGGCCTTGACCTTGATGGAGGTTCATGGCTACAGCTTAGGCCCGAGGGTGCCATGGCCCAGGTCGATGCCGATATAGGGGATATCATAACACACGAATACTCATCTTTCCTTAACACGAACGTGACTGTAACCGGGACAACAGATACATCTGTCTCCTTTGAGGTCGGGACCCTGGTCACTGCAAAGCAGATCGAATCCCTGGGATACGGCCAGGCCGCAGTGTCTGGTGGAAGGGGTGGAGTTTCAGCCGTTACCCTGCAGGTGGATAAGAACCATGTAATTTCCAGGTATCTTGAAAACAGCTATAAGACAGAGGTTGTGCTATCCGGGGACAGGGATGGACTGTGGTATGAGATAAGGAAGCAGACATCTGCCGGGGAATTGGAAGATATACTGGATGATGTAGGGGGTTCTTTGATCTTATACAGGGACGGTGTATCCCAGGATACACTGATCAAAACCAAGGAGATACTTGAGGATAAATTAAACCTCTTCGGGCTTAGTGATGTCAAGCCAATCATAGTCGAAAGGGAATTCATACTTATCGACCTGGCAGGAATCGATATCGAAACAGCGATGGACCTGGCAGCCACTCCTGGTAAGTTTGAGATCCGTATCCGGACAGAAGGCAACGAGTCCGTACATGCCGTGTACGGAGAGGATATCCAGACTGTCGGGATCCATGAGGCAAATAACGGGGTGTGGGGTGTGCCGTTCGCCCTGACCCAGCAGGGTGCTGAACTCCTGAGGGAGGCGGCCATTGAAACAAATGCGGTCAATGACCCTCTTAATCATGAGGTTATAATGTACCTTGATAATAAGGTCATTTTCAGTGCTCCTTTGAATGACAGGTTAGCAGAGAATTTGAAAATAATGCCTGTACAGGATATGAGTGCCTCTTTTGGAAGTGATAGTGGGAGTAAAGAAAGTGCAAAACAACTGGAATCTCATTTAAGGGCAGGTGCCCTGCCCGTTAATGTTAAGGTAATAGGTTCGGGCCAGGTACCTGCATCCCTGGGCAGCCAGTTCAAGGAACTTACAGCCATAGCAGGACTGCTTGCTATTATGATGGTCTCCTTCATGATATACCTCAGGTATCGCAGGAAAGAGATCATGTTACCCATGATCATAACCTCCATAAGTGAGGTTGTAATGATCCTGGGCTTTGCATCTGCTGTGAAATGGCAGCTTGACCTGCCTGCCATTGCAGGTATTATTGCAGTAATCGGAACAGGTATCGATCATCTTGTAATTATCACTGACGAGGTATTATATGAGGGAAAACTTCCCCCGACCAAGGTTTACCTTGCACGGATCTCCAGGGCATTCGGCATTATATTTGCGGCGGCAGCCACAACCATTATAGCAATGATATGGCTGTTCTGGATGGGATTCGGTGCATTAGGGCCTTTTGCAATGACAACCATTATTGGTGTATTGATCGGTGTGCTGATAGCCAGGCCCGCTTATGCAAGGATAATCAAGGCAGTATTGAAGGAAGAACAGGAATAAGTATGGCCCGGCCTACTAATGATGTTATACTTGTCAGGTACGGCGAACTGGCCCTGAAAAGCAGGCGTGTAAGGAACAGGTACGAAAAGATTCTTATGTCCAATATCAGGTTCATGCTTGATGCCATGGATATTGATTATGATGCCCTGTCCCGGGAATGGGGTCGCATATATATCCATACCGCTGATCCTGCTGCTGTGGGGGCCGCAGCAAGAGTGTTTGGCGTAGTCTCGGTAAGCCCGGCCATTACGTGTGACCCCACACTTGAATCTTCAGCTTTTGCGGCTGCTGATGTGGGAGAATCTATTATCAATGAGAATGAATCCTTTGGTATCAGGGCCAGCAGGTCTGGCAATCACGAATTCTCAAGCCGTGATATCGGTGTGGCCTGTGGTAATGCTGTTTTTGAACGTGTAGAAAAGCGCAACCCAAGGGTTGACCTGACAACACCTGACAGGGAGATCATGGTGGAGGTCAGGCAGAACAAGGGATTTGTGTATACGGATATCGTCAATGGTACAGGTGGCCTGCCACTGGGTACACAGGGTAAGATGGTGGCCCTGGTTTCGGGTGGTATCGATTCTCCAGTGGCTGCATGGCTCATGATGAAGCGTGGCTGTGAGGTCATACCTGTATATGTCAACAATGAACCGTTCTCGGACGATACCATGCGGCAGCGGGCACTGGAATGTATCAGGGTACTGCAGACATGGGCACCCGGGCATCCTTTCAAGGTCTATGAAGTACCCAATGGCAATGGCATGGATGCATTTCTTTCAGGCTGCCAGCGCCGCTATGCCTGCATACTCTGCCGCAGGATGATGTATCGCATTGCAGCAGGTATCATGGAAAATGAGGGGGCTTTTGGCATTATAACCGGTGCATCACTTGGCCAGGTGGCAAGCCAGACAGCAAAGAACATGATGGCAGAGACGTGCAAAATACATGTACCAATATACCATCCTCTTATCGGGCTTGATAAAACTGAGATTATCGATATCGCCAGGAAGATCAATACTTATGATGCATCCACCAAGCCGGCAACGTGTTGTACTGCAGTGCCTGAAAAACCCGCCATTGCTGCAAAATGCGGTGATGTGTGTGATGAAGAAGACAATATTGACATGGAAGAACTGCTAATGGGTGCACTATCCGGTGCTAAAATAATTGATCCTGGTGAGTATAGTTAGTTTGATTTGCCGTCAATGGTCTCTATCTTGAACATTACATTAAGGCCCTTCAGGGTCATCTGTGTTTTGTCACCGAACCTGAGTATGTCATCAAAATCGGTATTTGAGTCCCATTCGTAAACATAATCATGGACTCCCTGCATTGGCTTGAATCCCAGGGACATCAGTCGTTGGTTGACTTCAGAGGGCGTGGCACCTTCGCTATTGAACCAGACAATCAGGTATGTCTTCATTTGTATCACCTTGATGACTATTCATAGTAATCTAATTCGTATTATGACTTTTGGTAATCC
>DAOUWY010000216.1 GCA_030666885.1 Methanosarcinales archaeon | reverse complement strand
TAGTTTTCTCCCTAGTTTTCTCCCTAGTTTTCTCCCTAGTTTTCTCCCTAGTTTTCTCCGACATTTCAGGCGTATATCTCTTTTTACTGAAAGTTACCCTAAAAGCAATACCAGGCTCGCTCCAATTCAAGTCTATTTC
This sequence comes from Methanosarcinales archaeon, assembly GCA_030666885.1. Lineage (GTDB taxonomy): Archaea > Halobacteriota > Methanosarcinia > Methanosarcinales > Methanocomedenaceae > Methanocomedens_A. The sequence continues at coordinate 4,014 of DAOUWY010000216.1, read as the reverse complement.
CGGGTAATTTTTCAGGTCATCGAAAATAATTTTCAGTCCGTTTCCCCATTGCTCGATAATACCCAGCCTTTTGAATGTGCCGGCAATCAATTTATTGCGAATTTCCGACTGTCCGGCTTCCATCAGATCAAAATCCACTGAAGGCATCAGTTTCCCTGGACTTGTAACCTCGATCTTATCGTCAAAAACAGCGATTTTGATATCTTTACCTGAAAGTGCGTAATCTCTATGAACAATGGCATTGCGCACCACTTCACGAATAGCATCGATAGGATATTCCCAGCGATCAATACGGTAAACTCCATCATACCCTTCAGTTCCCTGTGAAATATGCCGCATGATAAACTGGAAAGCTATTTCGGCTTGCTGTGCTGTATTTATATCAATAGTTTTTCTATCGATAAAATTGCCTGGTGTTGTCCCTTTAAAACGGGCACATTCTATTTTGGCATAAGGAAATAATTTATATCTTAGCGAATCGTCGGAAAGTAAGATCAGGGCAGAAGTTGGATATTTATCTCCGTTAATCTCCTCATAAAGGCGAAGTTTCGATAAAATCTTAACGTTTAATTCTTCGCCTGTTCTTTCTTCAAAAAAGAGTTTGAAACTTTCAATATCAATTTCATTAAGCGGTTTTTCAAAAATAATTTCACTGTCGAAAGATTTATTTGCACTTTTCCTTTCCAATTCGACAATAATTTCTTCAGATGCCAGCCGATTGGACGAACCAACTCTTATATATGTACCGTTTTCTTTCCTTTTTGATTTAAGGAAATAGGGCGGGTTGTTCCCTTTGAAGATGTTAATTCGTAGGATTGCTTTTTTGTTCACTGTTATAATTGTAAATTCAGGTAAAATAACAGGGGCACATTGGTCGAAGATCATACTGCTGATCTGTTCTTCCAGCTGTATTATTGTATCCGGATCCAATCCGACATATTCTCTTGGTTCATCTTTTACACCAAGGTATATTTCACCGCCTGCATCGTTAGAAAAGGCAATAACCGTTTTAACCAAATTATAGCCGGAGGGGAGTTGTTCCTTTAATTCCAGTCTTCTGCCTTCCGGTTGTTTATTAATCTCCTCAAATTTCATCTTTTAAACTCACCCTTGCAAGGTTCTCCAATATCTTCCGATTCAATTCTGCCTCCTCATCCAACTGCCCCTCAAACTCTTGCTTAAGACTGGTAAACCGCTCATTAAAATCAAAATCATCCTCTTCCACAGCCAGCCCCACATAACGCCCCGGGGTCAGCACACAATCCAGCTCGCGCACCCGTTCAATAGATGCTGAATTGCAGAATCCCTTCACATCTTCATAATCCCCGTCAGGATTGCGCCAGTTGTGGTAGGTATCAGCAATCTTCTGTATATCCTCATCTGAAAATTCGCGGGTTCGCCGGTTTATCAGATGACCCATATTACGCGCATCAATGAAAAGTATCTCATCTGTTCGGTTCCTGTATTTTCCGTTAGCTTTGTTCCTGCTCAAAAACCACAAGGATGCCGGGATCTGTGTATTCAGGAACAACTTTGGCGGAAGATTAACTATACAGTCAACCAACCTGTCTTCAACCAAATTCTTCCTGATCTCGCCTTCACCCGAAGCTTTGGAAGTAAGCGAACCTTTCGCCAGAACAAATCCGGCAATACCGCTTGGAGCAAGGTGATAAACGAAATGCTGTATCCATGCGTAATTCGCATTTCCGGCTGGCGGCACACCGTATTTCCACCTGCCGTCCTTACGCAGCAGGTCCCCGCTCCAGTCGCTGTCATTGAACGGAGGATTGGCAATAACATAATCGGCTTTCAGGTCTTTATGAGCATCGTTTAGGAAGGAGCCTTCGTTATTCCATTTCACCTGGGAACTCTCAATGCCCCTGATAGCAAGATTCATTTTACACAAACGCCAGGTGGTCTGATTGCTCTCCTGCCCGTAAATCGATATGTCATCCAGCTTTCCCTGGTGTTTGGCAATGAATTTTTCTGATTGTACAAACATGCCGCCTGAACCGCAGCATGGGTCAAATACCCTGCCATTGTAAGGTTCAAGCATTTCTACCAGCAACTGGACAACACTTCTGGGAGTATAGAACTGCCCTCCCTTCTTTCCTTCTGCAAGGGCAAACTCGCCAAGGAAATACTCGAATACATGACCAAGAACATCAGCACTTCTGGCTTTCGCACCTGCAATGGCAATGTTGCCAACCAGATCGATCAAACCGCCAAGACTTGTCGGGTCGAGATTGCCTCTTGCAAAGACTTTTGGCAGAACCCCTTTAAGCGAGGGATTCTCTTTTTCGATGGCATCCATGGCGTTATCAACGTCTTTACCGATTTCAGGTTGTCTGGCTTCTGATTGGAGATATGACCAGCGGGCCACCGGCGGAACAAAAAAGACATTCTCGGCTTTGTATTCATCTCTGTCTTCCGGATCAGCTCCTGCGTAATCACCCACTCCTTTCTGTAATTTACTGTATAATTCCTCAAAAGCATCTGAGATGTACCTGAGAAAGATCAACCCCATGACTATATGCTTGTATTCGGCAGCGTCAATATTCTTTCTGAGTTTGTCCGCCGCTTTCCATAATTGTTTCTCAAGAGATTCTTCTTGAGTTTTATGGTTGCTTTTGGCCATTTTTATCTAATCCTTCCCGGTTATTAACTAAACTTTCATTCTTTTTCATACGTTACCTTTATTTCCTTTAATACTTCCTTTATTGTCCTTTGAGCATAGAATGTAAATTCTAAGTAATCTATATCCCCTAACCTAAGTTACGGAGCCTGTAATAAGCCTCATGCCCTCGATTACCCATATTCTACTGCGATACATTCACCTACAATATACATACCACATCCGGCACTGTTCCAAAAATCAGTTATTCTGTTGACATCGACTTTAGGTAAAATCTGTGTAAATCCGTGTCTGGAAATATAAAAAGACATGGATTACACTGATTTACACGAATTTGTCGTATCCACTTCAAAAAGCATGGTCTTTTGACCGGATTTACAGGATATTAATGTTGTCTCGTATCCTGTCGATCCTGTAAATCCTGTCTAATTATTTTTGAATTACCCTTTGATTTGAAGTGGATATGATTTGTCGTTGTATCTGCATCTGATAAATTTGCTGAAAAACTGGATTTTGGAACTGTGCCACCACATCCAATATCCACAACCCCTGGAAATTAAACCAATCCACAGATCAAGATACAAACTAACATTACCAGATATACATATTCAAGATTATAAGTTCAATTCCATAAAGTTTTGAATAGCCTCCAACAATACTCTACAATAATGTCCACCACCAAAACCTTCCTGAAAACCTACCCCCCACCGCCCGCACCGTCATTATCCAGCCCCGCCGCATCTTCCGGGACATGCCTGTATCAGGCAGCTTCATGGAACCTATGGGCTTCGCAATCCTGACCATCTTCATCATATCACTGCTGTACGCACCAATTATACTCATATCCTGAGCACCCTCACTTACCCTGGATTCTAACGTGGTTTTCACCCTCGTAGTAACCACACCCTGGATTGAAATCCATAAGGCATTGGAAGGATGCTTAATGGTATTCTGTCCTATGAAACCGAAATCGGGCTAAAGAGTGGACGAAACCTGGGAAAAACGGTTCTACGCTATCATATGTGGGCAAAACAATATCTATGACACTAGGCAAACATATTACAAGAGGAGCTTATGGAATGTATAAGTGTCAGAGGTTATCGAAATGTCCACGATTTCATCATTAAGAAAGGATATTTAAGTCCCATCTCCTAAACAACTCCCTGTGCCCTCAGCACCTCAACGTCATCCTGTGAGTATCCTAATCCCTGGAGAATTTCCTCAGTATGTTCCCCAAGCTCGGGAGCATGGCTGCGAATTGTACCGTAGGTGTGTGAAAACTTCGGGGCAATTCCCAATTGCCGGTATGCGCCCCAGCGTTCATGCATCAGCTCCACCACCATCTGTCGAGCCTGCATATCAGGATCATCCATCACTTC
>DAOUWY010000378.1 GCA_030666885.1 Methanosarcinales archaeon | reverse complement strand
TGAATTTACAAATGTGTCCACAATATTAAGACCGGAATTATCAGGGTTAAGGTATATCACTAACGGATAAATTGGGAGTTTATACATATCATATATCCTGGCAAAATAGGATAACATACGATGTGGCATATTTACATCATGTGAACTCTGGAATTCAAGATGTAGAATAAATTCAGTGTGTTTAATAGTATCCTTAACTTTAATGAGACAATCGGATTCTCGTATATTGGCAGGCAATTCTTTATTTAGCGGGGTTATTTCTCCTTTAAAATCCTTAAATGCCAGATTTACGAAATGATGCGGAAATTTATCTGATAATGTTTTGAGAGTTATATCATAGTCCTGCAAACTTACACCTGTTTTACTGTTGCCCTGATAATAGCAGTATTGGAATTAACTGTTAGCCAAGTGGGGTGAAAGTATTATGGATATATTTGCTATGTCTGGAGATATTATACTCTTTTTTTGACTTTGCGTACTTCGCGGTGTGTTTTTTATAAAGTGAATACTTAAAGATGTGCTAATTGCCCCTGGATTTGAAGTGGATACAAAAGAAGCACAAGTATTACTAATCGTCACGATAAGGAATCTCGATCTCCATGAACTCGGTGGCGATACTAACGTTTTCGAACTCTTTTTTCGCATCTTCCAGCAGCTGGGAGGTATCATCCGAATACCTTGAACTGATATGTGTCAATACAAGCTGATACACATTTGCCAGGGATGCCAGGGATGCTGCCTCGCCTGCTGTGGAGTGTTGGGTTTCTTTAGCCCATTCCACCATATCATCGGCAAAGGTACCATCGTGGATTAGCAGGTCCGCCTTATTACCTGCAACAAAAACTCCGCTGCAGGGTCTTGTATCGCCCGAATATACGACCTTCCGTCCCGGCCGCGGACGTCCCACAATATCACTACTTTTTATGATCCTGCCGTTTACCTCTAGATCTTCTCCATTGTGCAGTCGCTTGAACAGGGGGCCTTGTGGTACACCAAGTTCTACAGCCTTTTCACGGTCAAACTTTCCCAGGCGCTCTTTTTCTACCAGTGCATAACCAATTGATGCCACACTGTGTTCTGTCTTTAAGGCTTCGATATAATAGTCACCTCTGTCCACTTTATCCCCTGGATGTAATTCTATTGCCTTGATATTAAACTTCAATTTGTAAAATCCCAGTGCTGTCATAATCCTTACGAATTCTTCTACCCAGTGGGGACCGTATATATTTATTGGGTCTGTGCGGCCGTTAAAGTTCATGGTCTGTATGAGGCCGGGTATGCCAAGGATATGGTCGGCATGGAAATGTGTGATAAATATCGAGGTCAGACTGCCCATTCCGGTCTTGGCGCGCATCATCTGCTGCTGGGTACCTTCACCGCAATCGAACAGCATAAGCTCACCCTTCCTGTTCACCAGTATGGCCGGAGGATTGCGCTCAGGTGTGGGAACACTACCTGCCGTGCCAAGGAATGTCACTCGAAGCATTAAGTGGTTTTATATCATTTTTGTTATTAAATAATATCTATAAATTTTGTAATCTTAACTCCACCGAAATAGGGCATAGTTTATCTTCGTCAGATTAAAATCAAAACGCTATCAGTAAACCACCTCATTTTTCGAGTCTG
>DAOUWY010000004.1 GCA_030666885.1 Methanosarcinales archaeon | reverse complement strand
TGAATAGATGGTGAATAGATGGTGAGTATATAATGAGTAGATGGGCCCACGGCGATTCGAACGCCGGACCTCACGGTTATCAGCCGTGCGCACCACCTGGCTATGCTATGGGCCCTCAATAAAATTGGGTGCTGCATGGTGCTTACAGGATGTCTTTTGATGTTCGACTTTGTATTTTAATGTTTGGATTGCACGGGCCTTGGGACAAAATTCACAGACTATTAAGTGTTCAATCATACCAATTATTTCACTTTCGTCCAAAATAGAAAAGCAAACCCGAAACTTTTTAATCCAAATAACCTTTCTATATTGGGATTTAAAATGAATAAGCAACCTGTACTCAATATACTCAAGGATATATTCCAGGCATATGGATATAATATTGATTCATCATATATTTCGGATCTGGTGGCATCCAAAGGAGTCTCAGACCGCATTTACATCAAACTTGATGGTGACGTTGATTATAGCTCAATGCGCAGATTTGCTGATTCCATAAAGAGCACCGAAGGTACCGGGTTATACATCCTGAATAACAAAGCACCGGATGAAGTTGCCGGTTTTGCCTCCCAGCAAGAAATAATATTCTGGGACAAGCATGACCTGGAAAGCCAGATTGGTAAGGCCATCCTGGCAAACACGGAAGGTCTTCAAATGAAACTGGACCTATCCCCGCACGATAGACAAAGGATAACAGAAAGACCGGAACCGACCCCGGAAGTAGGGTCCAGGGACGACAGCATCTTTGGAATGTTCGCTGAATCCTCTTCATCAAAACCTGAACCTGGTCCTGCTCCTGCTCCCGCCCCTGCTACTGTTACGGTTCCTGAACCAGTCCATGAACCTGCTTTTAAATGGCCCGGCACTGACACACCTCCCGGGCAGACCTACCCGGAAAGTATGGGAACCGGGGCATTTGATGTCAATCAGGAAGAAGAGATAATAAGAATTCCACTTCCTTCCCTGCCCATAAACATGGCAAAGACCAGCGCCATAAAGATAAGTCAGGCAAAGATCGGGGAGGTTCAGGACATACTCTTGAAATTCATACCCACTTATAGTTATAAATATCAATTTGATACGAAAAGGAAGTTCAGGTCAAAGATAATTGACCTTAACGGCCAGGGTGAGGGCATGGTAAATGCCATTACAGGTGAGCACACTTTTACCCACTCTTCGGACCCACTGGAATATGCTGAGATCATGACAGAGAACTACCAGATCAAAGAACCAGCGGTAAGTGACGGGGAAGCTAAGAAAAAAGTATTGGATGCGGTTATCTTAAAGCATTCGAGGAAGATGAAAGTGGACGAAGTCAGAGGTGATGCTATAATTTCAGAAAGCAAGACGCTGGCACCTCTGGAAAATGAGATAAAACTTGCAATAAATATAGTATATATTCCTGTGTGGGAAATTCAGGGAAAGCAAAATACTATTGACATAAATGCCTATGACGGACATATCCTTGAAACTCCCATAGATGATGATGCGGAGTTTGTTTAGACATTTGACAGGTATGTTTCAAAACCTGATGATGTCAATATCTCATTTTCAGGGGTTATAAGTATACACTCTGTATCTTGTATATTCTCAATAAGTTCCAGACCTTTATCAGGTCCCAGTACGAAAACAGTGGTGGCCAGTGTGTCCGCTTCCATAGCCGAACCTGCTATTATTGTTGCACTCAAAAGACTTTGTGATGAGTATCCTGTCCTTGGGTCACTGATATGGGAAAGCCGGGCGGATTCATTAAAATAGCGCTCATAATTTCCGCTGGTGGCTACTGCCATGTCTGATATCTCCATGACAACAATAGACTCGCTCTTGTTCTCCGGATTTCGAAGTCCCACTTTCCAGTTATAACCGTCCGGCCTGGTACCAAAATACATGCCGTCACCCCCGGCATTTACAAAGCCGTTTGTATATCCGTTATTTTTTAACACTTTTACTGCCTGGTCCACAGCATACCCTTTGGCTATACCATCCACGGTAATGGACATACCATCTGCATTGAAGTAAATAGTTTTATTCTCTACGGTAATATTACTATAGTTCACAAGGGACAGGGTTTCATTAATTTCCTGCCCTGAAGGATATTTGCCTGCTATTATTTTTGTTTTCCACAGGTCAAGTATGGGTTTTATTGTGACATCAAAGGCTCCGTCACTTATATTGCCGTAGTATATTGACTGTTCGATTACATTAATGAGGTCATCAGACACGTTATCCACCTGCCCATCAACGTTCAATATACCTATTTCACTGTTGGAATCATAAGTGGTCATTAATTTTTCAATGCGGTCAATTTCCTTAAAAGCACTATTTATTGAGGCTTCAGCATTGGTTTTTGGGCCGACTATCTCTATAGTAACAATAGTTCCCATCAATTGCTGGCTTTCTGTAATGACAACACTGCTACTTACATTAATTTCTGTAATGAGATCATTGCTCTTTTCATTACCAGGACCGACCGGAAAACTGGTATAGATTGTGAACAGGGCTACTGTCATTACTATCAGCGCAAATAGATATATTATTGTCCTATAGCGGTGGTTGTCCATATCTACTTCCACAATATTGATATTATATCTATGTTTTGTTATGATCATGCAGGTAAAAAACAATTCGATAAATTTAAATAAAGCAGTGTGAAGATGTATGTAGGGTTTGGAATATGGTCAAATTTCAATATATATTAACATTAAACGAACCGGTGTATGCAAAAATAGCAGCAGACAATGCTATAAAGTTAGCTAAGATGTATAATGCTGAAATTTCCATCATAAATGTAGTAGATAACAATTTGTTCAAAGAAGGAGAAATTGGAATTCAAACTGAATTGGGCCAGGGACTGGTTGATAAATACAAACATATCTGTGAAAATAATGGAATTAGTATAAAGAATGCTACAGTGGTAACAGGATCACCAATATCTGAAATTATTAAGATGCAAGAGGAGATCGATGCCAGTTTAATCATTCTGGGTGCATCTAAAAATAAACTTGGGAAAATAGCTGAGAAACTTATAAAAGATGTTAAGTGTCATGTGCTGATAGCCCATGAAAATACTGCTGGTGATGAGCTATTCAGCAACATTCTTATTCCGGTGGATAGTACAAAAGATGCCGAATATGCTGGAAAATTTGCAGCCAGCATTGCACATCGTTCACATTCGAATCTGACGGCTTGCCATATATTTCCTCATGAGATAAAAGTGGATGAGAGTAATAAAATAACTAAACCGGTATTAGATATTGCCATATCAAAAGGAATTCAAGCGAAATCTTTAACATTGGAAGGAAAAACAGCCGATGAGATCCTGAACATAATTTACGATAAATCATTCAACCTGGTGGTTCTGGGATATTCCGGTCGTGGTAAAGTTTCCAGATTTGTACATGGAAGTGTCTCGGAAAAAGTTATTCATTCGGCAACGTGTTCTGTTTTTGTGGTGAAAAGCATAAGGACGGAAAGAATATATACAATTCCAAAATAAAATAGGTGTAAAAAAAATGACAAGATTCCAATTCCTGGTTCCTGTTGACGGTTCTGAGAATTCAATGAATGCTGGAAAGCATGCAGTAGAATTGGCCGCAAAATACGGTGCGGAAATATCCATAATATTTGTAGTAGATTCCCACAGATATATACTGCCCGAAATCCTTGAGATCATACATAGTGCAGGTGAAGAATATGTTGGCCGGATACAAAAAATCGCGCTGGACAGTGGAGTAACAGTCAAATCAGCAAAAGTACTTACCGGAATCCCGGTTGAAACGATTGTAAATGAAGCAAAAGCAATAGATGCTAATCTAATAATACTGGCATCGAAGGGTGGAGTAGAATCAAAAGGACCATCTATCGGTGTTATTGCGAATCGCGTATTAAGGCAGTCCCATTCCCATGTTCTACTTGTACGCAGTACTAAGAACAAAGAGCATTACAAGAATATATTAATCTCAACAGACGGGTCAAAGGATGCTGAGCATGCTGCTTATTTTGGTATGAGCATTGCAAAAAGATACAATGCGAAAGTATATGCATGTAATATTGTCGATTCCAGGAATAAAATACTTGAAAGGCATATCACAACATTTGGTGAAACCGGAAAAGGAAGAGTATTAGGAGAATCGATAAACTTTTCCGAAGCCATAATCAAACGTATGCGGGAACACCTGCTTGAAGATGCTGAAAAGATCGCCGATGGTGTAAGAAATATTGCAGATGAGAAAGGTGTAACTGCCCGGACCATTGTCAAAGATGGAAATACCGCATCTGAGATACTAAAAATAGTTAAAACCAAGGATATAGACCTTATAGTATTGGGCAGCCATGGAAAGGGTTCAATCTCAAAAATGTTGGTTGGAAGTGTATCAGAAAAGATAGCATCCACAGCAAAGTGTTCAGTACTTGTAGTAAGAGGTTCCAGGATAGAGAGAGTGGTGCCTGAATAATTATGTTATAATGATATGTTTTTTAATTGTTCATTGGATATAATTATTTATAATTAAATTATTGTTATTATTGTGCTATTATTGAGTAATCGAAATGATGATAAAAACAACCTGCAATTGTTCATAATTAATCACAAAATCTCATAGAAAATAGAAAGATATAAGTCACAACAATAACTCATAAACACAACAGCAAGGTATCTTTATTAAATATACGTATAAAAAAAGGTGACCGCTGTTATTTCAGAGTGGATGAAATGAAAGATAAAACAAATAATTTCGGAATAATATCACTATTATTAACTTTTGTTATAATATCAGGTTTATTACTGTTTTTCAATCTGACATATTATCCTGAAAAACAAATTTTAGTTGATTCGCAGGACGTATTATGGATTGATTATTTGATAAAGTTCTATGTTATCTTCAGTGTTGTCGGCCTCACAATCAATCTGGTCCTGATGCATATTATATTTACAAGAATGAAAGGTTTTTATAAAGGGTGATTATTTTGGAGATAGAAAGATTTACTTCAAACCAGATTATTGTTCATTTTATTGCAGCTCTTTCCCTGCTTATATTATATTTTACAGGAATTCCACAGCTATATCCTGAACATCTCGGATGGATACTGGATCTTATCGGACTGTCAAAAGCGATGTTCATTCACAGACTGGCTGGGTTTGGACTGGTATCAGTAGCTGTGTATTATCTTATATATTCCATTTTTTCAGTAATAATTAATGGCAGAGAATATTACAGCAAGATCTTGTTCCCTACGTCTGCTGATATAATAGATTATGTGAATGATAACCTGTCGATACTGGGTATGCAGCAGCAAAGAATTGATTATGATAAATACAGCTGGCTTGAAAAAGGCCTGATCTGGAGTGTTATTATAGTAGACTGTATTATCATGGGTATAACAGGCATTATCCTTTTTGCACCATGGTCATTTGCATCCATTCTTCCACTGTCCTATTTGCTAACCATAAAGTTGGTACATGCCAGTTTTGCTATATTGAGCCTTTGTGTCATTCTGCCACATTTCTATTTAGTCCATTTGAGCCAATTTAAGTTCCCGATGTCAAAAAGTATGTTTACAGGGACAATTTCCGAAGAAGAAGCAAGAGAAGAATATCCGAAATGGCACAGAGAGATTACAGGTGAGACTTATGATTGAAAAAATCGGTTTTCCACTGGTATTATTTGCAATGCTGGCAATTGTCCTTGTTGAAACAAATATAATGACCTCTGGCATTATCATTACAATTGGTCTGAATTTAGCCCTTGCTCTGGTATTGACACAGATCTTAGCACTGCTATATGGTTTTTCCAAATCGCTGAAAATATTGAATAAAACGAGGCGTCATCCTCTTTATTCACCAGCCAGGGAAGCCTCTGTAAATGCACAATTGAGATCCTTGAAGAAATAATATATCATTGCTATACGAAAAATAAATGACAATAAGTGTGGGATTAAATTGAAAAAAATAATCACAGTACTTGTAATTATTACATTAATTACTCTTATTACAATCTCTTACGGCAACCTGAATTATAATGGAAACCAGGCTAAAGCTACCCATTATATTTGTACAGGTTCATGGGAAGACAGTAAATGCATAGGCTGTCATGTTGATGCAAATGAAGATTTACTCAATTCGTATCATGTACAACAAGTCAGCATGAAGTCTATAGATGAACAGTGGGATTTGCTGTTTCTAAATCTTGTTAACCGGGAAGGGACTAAGAAATTGGTCAGAGGGTGCGACCAGTGTCATACACATGGTATTCCCACACATACTTCAAGCATTGCTACTGCTGCCATGCAAGTAGAATGTACTAACTGCCACATAAAAGATGAGTCAGTATATACAATTCATGATGCTGATGGAATTATTGGAAGTAGTATAACAACAGATTGTACAACATGCCATTTAGATGACACGAACAATGATAGTGAAATACTTTACTGGACCAGTCCGTCTGCTGACACTTGTGCCAATAAGTGCCATCTGTCCGATGTTGCGGTCAGTGCCGAGATGTGGGGTAGTGATGATTTTGCATCCTATGACGTTCATGCCAGTGCCGATGTTGGATGCCTGGAATGTCATGTGACAAATGACCATCAGATCGGCAGGGACAGTATGCCGGTTTTTTCAGAAATAGTTCCGGACAATATCTATCCAATGAGATCATGTGTTGGCTGTCATGCAGAAGTTACACATGGAATGGTCGTAGATGCCCATATTAAGACGGTGGGATGTGAAGCATGCCATATACCTGTACTACCGGGTGGAGACATACCAGGTGGTATGCCGATATCTTCAATAGATTATTCAACCGGACATAGAAAGGTCACAAATGAATGGCAGGATTTTAATCCTGTATTGGCCTGGTTCAATGGCTCTGAAAATGGAATACCTCACCCGTGTGACAAAGATGACCCTGGTGCGATAATTAAACCTTTTAATGTGATAACTATATCCTGGTGGGATGAAGGAAATGATGTGGACATTCGTAACTATCCCAACTCAAGTATGCATAGGGGTAATCCAATTGTTCTGTCACATGTGAGAGCTATCGGTACTTCAACTGATATTGAAGAGAGCACAAATAGAATGCGAACATTTGATTTTAATTATGATAAGATCCCTGATTATCCCAATGCAGTATTGAGGCAAGTGGATGCATACTACCTGGTAAGCCATAATATTGTAGGAGAAGAAAGTGCCCTGGGAAAAAGTGCACTGTGGTGTGCTGACTGTCACGGCAATACTTCCAGGATCGACTGGACATTATTGGGATATGAGGCAGACCCTGCCCAGACAGATCCGCCAACTGATTTTACCACTTACGAAATCACCGTAGAGGTAATTCCGGAAAGACCAAAACCGGTAGAGGTGGTTAAATGACAACAGAGGATGTGAAAAAAGTTAAGGATAAAGAGGTTCGAAAACAGGTAGTTATTCCGTTGTTACAGCACATAGGTACTGTTTGTGAACCGATAGTGGATAAAAAAACCATCGTGCTCATTGGCCAGAAAATTGGAGAGGGGGATGATGAGTTCAGTGTCCCGGTCCACTCCAGTACTGCAGGACATGTTGTTGCGATTGAAGAACGTCCCCATCCAATTTGCGGTAGTGTACCGAGCGTTGTTATTGAATCAGACGAAACAGACAATACAATAGAATTTAAAACCAGTAAAAATCCTTCAAAGGAATATATCATCAGTGCCCTGAAGGATTCGGGAGTGGTTGAACTTAACGGGTACTCTCTATATAATATGCTCACATCTGAAAAAATAATCGATACGGTTTTAATAAATCTTTCTTTTTCGGGTGATGTGAGCAGTAATTGTGCACCGGAAAATATAGCAAGTATCATAGAAGGGATGAACCTGCTCATCAAAGCTTCTGATGCACAGCAGGGAGTCTTCATTATCCAAAAAAATGATAAACAGCTTAAATCAGCCATTGAATCCGGGTTGTTTGAAGAAGCTGATATTGAAATATTCACTGTCGAGCAGAACTATTCACCATCTATGGCAAACCTTCTTACGTATGAAATAACAGGTATGCAAATTCCTAATACATGTACTCCCCTGGACGCGGGTTTGTTACTGTCAAGTGCTGGTAGTGCCCTGGCAGTTCGTAAAGCTGTTCTTGAGGGTATACCCCAGATCACGGTCAATGTAACAGTCACAGGAGCAGTACACAACCCGGGAGTAAAAAATGTGGGGATTGGAACCAGTATCAAGGAAGTTATTGATTCCTGCGGTGGTTATTCAGGCGAACCGGGTAAGATCATAATGAACGGTATCTTTAGCGGTATAGCCCTGTCTTCAGATGAAGTTCCGGTAATTAAATCTACTTGCCATATCATTGTCCAGTCCAGTGATGAAGTACTACATGAGATACCGGGTCCATGTATTCAATGTGCCAGGTGTGTTGATGTGTGTCCTGTTAATATCCTGCCGGGCAGGATTGCATCCTTTGCAGATATGGGTATGCATGATGAATGTTTTAAACTACATGTTAACAGCTGTGTTGAATGCGGTCTGTGTGTTTATGTGTGCCCATCCAGTAGACATATATTGCAGTTGATCAGGTATTCCAAGACAGTACTGCAGCAGTTATTGAAATATGAGGATGAAACGAGTTCCTACGGCTGTCTCTCATGCGAAACACCATGTCTTGCAAGTACACCATACATTTCAAACGGAGGAATATTATGAAATTAACAGTTTCACACCCATCCCACATCAGGGAAGGAGTTACTATCAAGACTATTATGTGGAGCAAGGTAGCAATTCTGGCGTTTATCAGTCTACTGGCTGTAGGTATGTATGCCACTTCATCAATCACATTAGGTTTATCAGCACTGGCACTGGTACTGGTAAGTGTTCTGGCTGCTGTGCTTACTGAAGCAGGTATCCAGAAGTTGACAAACCAGGAGTTGACTATTAAAGACGGGGATGCTGTACTGATTGGATTGATAATAGCACTGCTACTACCACCGGAGGATATTAAATTATGGATACCAGTGGTGGGAGCATTCTTTGCTGTAGCTCTGGTAAAGCATGGGTTCGGCGGTCTTGGGTCCACTCTATTCAATCCTGCAATAGCTGCATGGGTGTTCATGAACATGTCATGGGGAATGCTTACAGGATCAGAGTATGTATCACATTTAGGTAGTGCCTCATACAATATATTGTTCTTAGGGAGCTATTCAGATATTATAATCGAATCAGGAGCAGTCAGATTTGCAGAAATCTCTTCAGTTTTTCTGATCATTGGCGGACTGTATCTTATATATAAGAAATATATTGACTGGCGAATCCCTTTACTGTATCTTTCAAGTACGATCATTGTGGCAGTAATAATTGGTGAGGAACTTTCATATGTTATAACAGGAATGCTATTTTTAGGGGTGTTCATACTGGCTCCGGATCCTACTACTTCCCCGATCACAAAGAACGGCAGGATAATCTATGGATTATTATGTGGTATAATGACAGTGATCTATGGATATCTCACATATAATTATGTCGTAGCCGTACTGTATACAGTATTCTTTGCCAATGCCGTTGCGCCTTTCATTGAAAAAAATACTTACCCCAAGCCTGTTAATGAGGTGCAGTCATGAAAAAAGAATATATCATGGTTATGGTGAAAATGGTAGCAATGTCAGTAATTGCTGCTGTAATATTAGGGGGCCTGTATATACCCACACAGGCACAACTGAAAATATATCAGGAGGAGCAAAGACAGCTTGCTCTGGTAGATGTACTTCCTGTAGCCGACCATTTTGAAGCTGTTAAATCAGGTGAAGAAACATTGTATTACCAGGCATTTGATGCAAGTAATAATCTTGTCGGATATTGTTTTTTCCATGATCAACCAGGCTCGCAGGACACTATCACATTGGCGGGTGGAGTTGATACTGAATATACGGTAACCGGAGTAAAGATCATGACACATGCCGAAACCCCGGGTCTGGGTGCATTTATCGATAAACTGAGTTTTACAGATCAGTTCAAGGGAGTTGCAGTGGATGACCTGATGCTTTCCAAAAACGGCGGTGCAATAGATGCGATCTCAGGTGCTACAGTCTCTTCACAGGCAGTGATAGACGGAATACATGTAATGATTGGTGAGATTAAAGCAAATTAATGATTATTGAGAGGGATTTATTATGGCAGATATGACAATTTCAGGTGAGTATTTCAGAGGAATTGTAAAAGATAACCCTGTATTCAGTCTCGTACTTGGACTATGTCCAGTACTTGCGGTTACTACATCCGTAGAGAATGCTATAGGTATGGCAGGAGCGGCTTTGTTTGTCCTGTTAGGATCAAATGTTATGGTATCTGCACTGAGAAACCAAATACCACCGATCACCCGTATTCCGATGTTTATAATAATTATTTGTACTTTTGTTACCATAATTGATATGGTAATGGAAGCGTACACACCACCGCTGTATAAGTCTTTGGGAATATTCATTCCGTTGATAGTGGTCAACTGTATTATTATCGGACGGGCCGAAGCCTATGCCAGCAAGAATACTGTTAAATTTTCTATTGTTGATGCATTAGGCATTGGTACCGGTTTTTTAATCGTGCTTGTGATTATCGGAGCTATCAGGGAGTTGTTAGGAACGGGAGCAATTGTACCCTTCGGATTTAAATTGATCAGTATACCCATAACACCTGCTACGTTTATGATATTGCCGGGAGGGGCGTTCATGACCATTGGTGTATTAATGGCAATAGTAAATTATAACCGTATCAGGAAAGCAAGAAAAGGGGGACAGTAAATGGAAGATAGTTTATTTTCAATTGCAATTAATGGGATATTTGTTAAGAATTTTCTGCTTGTCCAGTTCCTGGGGCTTTGTTCATTCGTGGGCGTGTCAAAGGAGACTAAAAGCGCTGCAGGCATGTCGGCTGCGGTGTTATTTGTCATGATAATGGCATCGATAGCTTCATTTTTGATCTATACTTATCTCCTTGAACCCTTTGGGCTGACCTTCTTAACAACAATTAGCTTTATTATTGTGATAGCTTTTCTTGTGCAGCTTGTTGAGTTCATAATTCGTAAATTCAGTCCTCCTTTGTACCGCTCGCTGGGTATATTCCTGCCTTTGATAACCACCAACTGCGCCATTCTTGGTGTAGTGATACTTAATGCAAGGCTTGATTACACCTTTGTCCAGAGTCTTTTCTATGGTATTTCAGCCGGTCTGGGATATTCTATGGTGATGCTGATTATGTCCGCTATCCGTGAGAAGGCCAATTCGTTAAAGGTCCCGGAAGCTATTGAAGGACTGCCACACGCATTCTTTATTACTACATTACTTTCAATGGCGTTTGTCAGCTACTTTGGAGTGATACCAACATGAATCCTGTAGCTATTATTGCCGGATCTGCAGTTGTGATCGGAGGTATAGGGTTCTTAGTCGGTATTATACTGATATGGGCCTCTGAAAAATTTGCAGTCGAGGTCAATCCGCTTGTGGAAGAAGTTAATGAAGCACTGCCAGGTGCTAACTGTGGAGCATGCGGATATGCAGGGTGTGCTGATTTCGCAGAAAAAGTAGTGGACCAGGTGGCACCAATTGATGGCTGTCCCGTAGGAGGATTTGATGTAGCGAAAGTCATCGGCGGGCTGCTGGGCCAGGAAGTAAAAGAGGCTGAAAGTATCTATCCATTTGTCAGGTGCAATGGAGGTATAAACTGCACAGATAAGATAGATTATGATGGTATAGAGGACTGTAAGGCTGTCATGATGCTTTCAGACGGTGAGAAAGGATGCAGTTACGGATGCATAGGTAGGGGAACTTGTGTGCGTGCATGTCCGTTCAATGCATTGGAGATGGCGGATGATCGGTTACCGCATGTTACTAAAAATCTGTGTAAAAGTTGCGGTATATGTGTTGAAGCATGTCCGAATGATATACTTGTTATGGCAAGAGATACTGAACAAGTGCATGTACTTTGCAGATCGCATGATAAAGGAAAAGTTATAAAGGCAGTGTGTGAGTTTGGCTGCATAGGATGCAAGATATGCGTAAAGAACTGCCCGGCTGATGCTATTACAGTAACTAATTTCCTGGCTGAGATCGATCAGGAGAAATGTACCAATTGCGGACAGTGTATTGAGAACTGCCCACAAAAGTCAATCCAGATAAGGGAATCCGTTGTAGAAGCAGTAGTGGCATAAGCATAATAGCTTAGATTTCTACTGGTTTAATATATATTATTTGACAGTAATATATACATCGCAGTAGTCATCACCGTGACCGAGGAGTTTAATTATTTCAACATCTGCCAGTGTCCCAAATGCATATTCAATTGCTCCTTTGAATATCTCCCTGTGCATATGGCATTTATTGAAATCGCCTGCATAAGAACATTCATGTACTGTATATTCCATTGAGTTTGTACGTATCTCCCATTGAGACTGTATCTGTGTATCAACCACTTCAAAGGCGTTTGCAAAGGTAGTCAGGTCCCAATGCCTTGATCCGTATTTCTTTTCATGATAGATCATGATCTGTCTGCCTAACCTTCGTCCAAAGACCTGCAGTTGCTCCAGGAAATCAATTTTTTCAAGACTTTTGATGAAATTCACAAACTCTGATATTATCTTTGGTACTTCATCTATATTTTCTGATAATTTCCCGAACAACTCACTAATCATTTTGTCAATTTCCGGATGATGTGTCAGATATATATATGAACTGGTGATCTCTGAATCATAATTATAACCGCTTTTTTCAAGAATACTGATGAAAATATCCTTTATGTTCCTCACAGCCTTCATATTCCTGAATCCGTGCCTGATTTTAAGATCATTTCCTTCAATATATATCTTATCGACCATTCGTGATGTCTCAGCAACAGTCTTGATTGTATGTAAAAACGCAGAGAATGGCATTTCTTCCAGTGGACGTATATTCTCACTTTCAATGGTCAGTATAGCTTTTGGTATCTTACCTATCAGCAGATCTTCATAAAAATTTTTATGAATTGTAACCAGGTTATAGCTGGAGGCACTGTGCTCATTAATGAGGCAATGCCAGAAATCCGGATGAGCTGTAAGTTCTTTTTCTATATTTACCATGTATCCCAGGTTATCTACCAGGTTCTGCAAAGCTTCATCATTTGATTTCTTTTGTTCCAGTTCGATCTCAATCTCATCCAGTTGTGGGTGTACTGAAATAATACCCAGGTTCTTGTATATTGCCAGGTATTTACTCAAAATAATCCCTAAAAAATAAATCCTTTCTTTATAACTGCTGTTCAATGTAATAGTGGCATATGTAGGATTATCATTATCATCAGAATCGATCATCACATCAACATGCCATCCGAAATCCCTGCACATATTATTTATATAATCCTGCAGTTCCAGGATAGTAGTAATACTGAAAGGATCAATCATGTAGTCAAGTGTCTGTTTATCAATGATCAAGCCCTTATCTTTTTTCAGCAACCAGTGGAATATAGGGGCCTGGAGGATAACCTGGTCTTCTCGTATTTCTTTTAAATTAGTTATTAATGATTTTGCATCTTCTATCGTGTCATAATATTGAAGTGCAATCGCTGTTAAGTCAACAGCTTCACGAATTGCTGCACTAAGATTGCCATGATGTTTATCGATCAAGGGCTGCAATTTACTTACATGTTCAGGTTCTAATGCAATATGTTTTCTCTGTACCATAACAAACCCGGATTGATAAGAATATTATAATTCCATTATTTCCTTATCTATATATGTCTTGTGGGCATTCATGATTAAAAATATAAATGATTGATTAAATGTTCGATTAAATGAACAATTTCTATGAATTATGAAATATTCCATAAAATCATGATGCAGACTTATTTATTTATACATACTATACTAGATTTTACAATCCAATCAACAAAAAACAATATAAATTGACAATCATATATTTATCTATCCCATCAGATAGGATATCTAACACGATAATTAATGTATATTCAAAGAGGCTATAGCAATGAATATAGCAAAACGAATTCAACTGGTAGTTGATAGATCTATAAACTCTGAAAAAGCTACAGATCAAGCTGTAAAAATGGCAAAAGAACTTAACGCCGAGCTTTTTTCTTTATATGTAGTGAATACACATATGTATAAGACCCCGAATGTTATAGAAGCTATGGTCAGGACAGGAAAAAAACACCTCATAACTATAAAAGAGACCGCTACGAACATGAAGCTCAATATAAACACATCAACGGTCCTGGTGGGGGGTCCTACAAATGATATCTTAAAAGAAACAAAGCTCAATCAGGCAGACCTTTTGATCATAGGTGCCGGAGATAACAGTCCTAAAGGTAGTGTGCCTGGGAAATTAGTTCGAAAAGCCAAATGCAACCTCTTGCTGGTTAGGAGTGATCCGGTAACTGGAGATTTTAGCAAAATACTTGTACTTACTAATGATATAAAACTGGAAAAGGCACCATTGTTTGCAGCAAGCATGGCCAAGCGCTACAACGCAGAACTTACAACATGCTACGTTGTTGATGTAGAGCAGGTAATGATCAGGAACAGGGTTGTATATCTCCAGGAAGCTTCAAACTGCAACATTGCCCATATGCCTCACAGGGCACTTGGTGAAAAAGTTCCAATCTCACCAACGTTGCTTGATAAATTGAACACCGATCTGACAAATGAAGGATATAGAGTTATAGATACTGTGGCAAGGATTGCAAAGGATGCAGGCGTTGATGTAAATTCAGAAATCCTTAAGGGCAAACCTGCTGAAGAGATAATTAAGTATGCAGAAGAAGGGGATTTTGATCTGATAGTCATGGAACATACATCAAGAAGTAAAGTATCGCAACTTTTATTGGGAAGTATTCCTGAAAAAGTTGCCAGAAATGCTTCATGTTCTGTAATGATAGTAAACAGAGCATCATGATTAAGCTCAATTGAGTATGAAAAAGACGATTGATTTATATAGCAAGTGGATAAAACTTAAAAGAAGGATGAACTAAAATGGTAAAAAAAATTCAGCTATTGGTTGACAGTTCTCCGGATTCAGATGTCACAGCCATGCGAGCTGTCAGTATGGCCAGCCATCTTGATGCGGTGATTGTAGCGACCGAGATAAGAGATACGCGCAGATTTGATTCCTACAGGAAAAGCGAAAAAGCGAAGCAAATATTCGGGCGCAAACTTGAACAGATCAGTGATCTGGCGGCAGACAGGGGTGTCGAAATTTTCGATGATAAGGGTAGCAAAGCTGTTGTAGATCAATCAAAAGATATACTAAAAGTTGCAGGCCACATCCATCCGAATGTGGTTGTATCAAGTGCAGTTGATAGTGCAAGAAGAGTAGGGTTAAGTGATCGTGCATCAGAATTGTTCAAATATTCAAAGCACAACCTGCTTTTAGTCAAAGACCCGCAACATGATGCAAACGATTTTTCGAATATCCTTGTTTCTGCAGATAGCCCGTTCGACATCTCTGATTATACTGCTGATTTTGCTGAAAGTTATAAAGCAAAGCTCACAGCTGTTAAAGTAGTAGACCTTGAAGAGGGCTTGGTTAAGGAGCGACCTGTTTATCTATCCGAAGTGTCTTCACCGGCACCTGGAATGCCGCGCAGACGACTTGGGGATACTGTAAAGACATCAGAAACACTACTTACTAAAATGAAAGAGAGCGGAATAAGAAGAGGCCAGGCTATGGCAGATGCAGTAGCAGATGTTGCGCATGATAGGGGAGTAGATGTTGAAACAAAAGTGCTGATTGGTAAAAGGGATGATGAGTTAGCGAAATTTACCAGACAGCAGCAGATCGACCTTCTGATGTTAGGTTCGAATAGAGAGAACCTAGTCAAACGGCTCATGCATAAAACCGCACCGGAATCCATCGCCCGGAAGGTTGATAGTTCTGTATTTGCAGTAAGAAAAGTAGCTTGAGTCGCAGATATCCAGACAAATATATAAACAAAACCAAAGAGGTTCACAGAGAATTCAAAACTCTGTTAACCTCCGGTTTTTTAAAAAAGTACCCTTACTTTAAAAAGCTATTTTTTCACCTGGTTTTGAGCATCTACGACAAAAACCTCAAGAAGGTCATCCAGTACTGCACCATTGAGCCCGAGGTTGTCAGCAGCCTCTGCCAGTTCATGATAAGTAACACCTTCGATCTCACAGAACCTGGCTGTATAGATATTTGAGAATGCAAGAGGCATTGCAAGTGTATTCTGGATCCATTTTACCAAAATACGGGACTGTGTACCCTTATCTACTTCACTGAACGAGACATGCGAGTCGAATTCATCAACTATCTCCTGACCGTATTTGCGAAGGAACTTCTGTATCTTTCCATCATAATTTTCCATAATAGCCTGGGCTACCTTGCATATTGCCGATAAGGTCTTCTTAATGTCAGCCTCATTAACATCATTTGAAAGAAGAATATCAGTGATAGTCATTATGCGCTTATTGTCAGGATCGGCCATTCCGTCGTCCATTATTTTAACATTTGCCAGGTCCTCGATATCCAACAGGTTCAATTCTGAAATATTGTCGGACAGAGAACGCGCATCTAAATATGAATGTTCTGTAAGTTCAGCAAATATGCAGTATACAAGTTCATTCCAGCGGGAGTGCTCATCCTCCCATTTATAATCACTCGGTAGAAGCTGCCGGTACTGTGTATAAATATTTGAGATGCGTACTTCCAAAGCGGCAACCCGCTCAGGTTCAGTCTCTTTTGTTGATGCTTTTTTTAATTTTGCCATCGTAATACCTTCCTTTGTAATCTTGTATTGATTGCAGTTCCTTTCGTTTATCAGAAGAGGAATATTGCAATATCGTAAGAGTTCAGGGTTATTAAATCTTTGGTTTCGGGGATTTTTTTTTTCCTTATGTCTGTTCACATCTAATCAGTATTAAAATATTCGATCTGTATAAATATATATAAATCTTTGAACCATCGGTCAAAAAAATTCTACAATATAAATTACAAATGTCATATTTTCAATAAATATAATAAATAACATAAATCTAAGTAAAAAAATAATAGATTACATAATTCTCAGTGTGAACTAATCTAACATTATACTTTTTTGTAATTATTGTCAAAACATATTAACCACATATTTATATAGTCCATATATTCACCAAAATTTATAAATATTATAGGCTGGGAAAGAGGAAGAAAGGTGATTTATCATGAATATTAAAGACATTATTATAACTTTTATTATTTTATTCACTTTCTGGGTCTTACTTTCGGCACATTTCGATCTATTCCACCTTGGTTCAGGTATTATTTGTTGCACCATAATTGCTTTTGCATCACATGATCTCATTTTTCAGGATACAGGAAATTACCGCTTGACAAAGACTGTACGTTTCATTGCCTACCTGCCCTGGCTCATATACCAGATAGTAATTGCCAACATTGATGTAGCAAAACGGGCACTTTCCCCAAGTATGCCGATAGACCCGCAGATCATTTCTTTCAGGACAAAACTGAGGAGCGAGGTCGCACGTACCGCGCTTGCAAATTCAATAACACTCACACCAGGTACAGTGACCGTTGATATAATTGATGATATTTTCTATGTACATGCCATTGCCAAAGAGCCTGCAGACGATCTTCTCGAAGGGACGATGGAGCGTAAAATTGCCCATATCTTTATGGAGGACTGATCATGGTCGGGATAATACAAATGCAGGATATCTTCTTATCAGTAGCAGTTATCATAGTTATTGCAAGTTTTGTATCATTATACCGCGGAATAGAGGGGCCGGGTATTTTCAACAGGATCATTGCAGTAAATGTGATCGGTACTAAAACGATCGTACTGTTAGTACTAATAGGTTTTATCTACGGAAGGCCGGATTTTTTTGATATCGCACTGGTCTATGCCATCCTTAATTTCATTATGACAATAGCAGCGACGAGGTACTAAAACAAGAGGATGATAAGTATGTTTGACTCAATTATAAATATAATAGTGGTTTTACTTTTGTTGATTGGTCTATTCTTTATGCTAGCCGGCACAATAGGATTCGTGCGCTTTCCCGATTTCTATTCCAGGATGCATGCAACAGGCAAGTGTGATACGCTCGGTGAAGGGTTGATGCTGTTCGCGTTAATTATTTATGAGACCGGATATGAAGGTTTATTCAAAGGTGATCTTCAACATGCATTATTCGTCAGCATCAAGATTATACTTCTGATACTTTTCATTTTACTGGCAAATCCCACCTCAACTCATGCCATTGCAAAGGCTGCACATGATGTAGGATTGCAACCCTGGAAGAAAACAGATGAAACACAATGGATATATGATCAGGATTCGGAGACTGATAAAATTATTAATGGGGGTGAGCTAAAATGATATGGATACTTGATATTACCCTGCTGCTCTTTTTAGTGGTCTGCGCAATAGCTGCCATATCAATAAAAGACCTGCTCTCAGCAGTGATCATCTTATCGGCATATAGCCTGATCATGGCTATAGTCTGGGTAGAGATGCAGTCGGTCGATGTAGGTTTCACTGAAGCTGCAGTCGGAGCCGGTATTACCACAGTGCTTTTTATTGCAACACTTGCCAGAACCGAAGGGAGGAGTGAAGATTGAAGATTATTGCACTTATAGCTGTGATACTGGCAGGCGGGATGCTTATTTACGCCGGGCAGGATCTGCCAGCGTTCGGAGATCCGGAGTCTCCGGCTTACCAGCATCCGATCATAGAACATTATATAACCCATGCTGAAACCGAATCGGGTGTGGGAAATATTGTAACTGCGCTACTGGCAAATTATCGAGGTTATGATACTCTCGGTGAAGTCACTGTGATCTTTACTGCGGGAATGACTGTCATCCTGCTCCTGCGGAGGCGGGAGATATGAGCGGGATACAAGAAAGCATTGTCATACGTACTGTTGTCAGGATCATGGTACCGTTCATTCAAATATTCGCCCTGTATGTTATCATGCACGGTGCAAGCGGACCTGGCGGTGGTTTCCAGGGAGGCGTAATATTTGGCGCGGGCATTATCCTCTATGCCATGATATACGGCCATAAAGAAGGCAAACAAAGGATGTCCGATAAACTTAACAGGATACTTTCCAGTTCGGGAGTTGCCATATTTGCAGTAACAGGGATATCATGCCTGGTATTTGGAGGAATGTTTCTCCAGTATGGTGTGGTCCCGCTGCTGCCGGATAATCCGGCCGTGGTTTCCAGACTCCTTATTGATGTAGTAGAGATCGGTATCGGTATAACTGTGCTTGCAGTGATGATCTCGCTCTTTTTTGATGTCTCACCTCCTGAAACAGACGAGGAAGAACTTCCTGCTTCAGAGGAGGCAGGACAATGAGCGGAATTATCGAGATAATCTTTGCCGAATTTAATTACTGGATATATGTTACGCTGATGATGATCGGGTTCTATGCAATGATCGCAAAAAAGAACCTTATTAAAAAGGTCATCGGAGCAAATATATTCCAGACAGCGATATTTTTGTTCTACATATCACTTGCAGAGGTTAAAGGCGGCACGGCCCCTATCCTGCTACACGGTCATGACGGTGCTGATGCGGCACACAAAGCAGTAAGTGAAGTGATATATGTAAACCCACTGCCGCATGTACTGATACTGACCGCTATCGTGGTTGCTGTCAGTACCACAGCAGTAGCGCTTGCATTGATCATCAAGATATATGAAGAGTACGGATCTCTGGAAGAGGATGTGATCCTTGCATACAGGCGGCAACTACAGCCTGAGTTCTCAGAGCATGCAAGACAAAAACAGGAGGGTGAACAGTGACCGGATTTGATTTGATAACTGACCACCTGCCTGTACTCACTGTTGTAATCCCGCTTATGGCTGGCTTTTTGACACCTATAGTCGGATGGATAGACCGCAAACTCTGCTGGTACTGGGTAATGCTGACGATGTTTGCAGTACTTCTTATGACGTCAAGCAACCTTTATACTGTGATCACCAGCGGTACGATACATTATCACCTCGGCGGCTGGACTCCGCCGATAGGTATAGAATACGTGATCGACCTGCTTAACGGCTTTGTATGCCTGATCATTGCATTTATCGGGTTGATGGTGGGTATCTATTCTATCGAAAGTATTAAAAAAGAACTTCCGAATAAGATAATCCCGTTCTATTCCATTTTCCTGTTGCTGATCACCGGACTTATGGGTATGACCATCACAGGTGATATCTTCAACTTTTATGTATTTCTTGAGATATCATCGCTGACAGCTTATGCTCTTATCGCAATGGGTGACCGTGGAGACGGAGTAGTAGCAAGTTTCAATTACCTGATCATGGGAACAGTAGCAGCATCGTTTATCCTGCTTGGAATCGGATATCTATATGCTGTAACCGGTTCGCTGAATATTGCTGACATGCAGGGTCTTTTACCAAGTATCTATGATAACAAGGTGGTACTTGCCGCACTTGCCTTTTTTATGGTAGGGTTCAGCATCAAGGTAGGTCTGTTCCCGCTGCATGCCTGGCTGCCTGATGCTTATACACATGCACCGTCAGCAGCCAGTGCACTTATAGCAGGACTCATGACAAAAGTCGGAGCATATGCAATGATCAGGTTCATGTTCAGTGTCTTCACACCTGAATTTGTGATAGATATGACCAGGATGGCTGAAATCCTCACATGGGCTGCTGCGCTTGCGATTGTTGTAGGATCGGTACTTGCAATAGCCCAGAGCGATATCAAGCGTATGCTTGCATATTCAAGTATCAGCCAGATCGGGTATATCCTGCTCGGTGTCGGGCTTGCGAACGTGATCGGAATGCAGGGCGGACTGCTGCATATACTAAACCATTCACTAATGAAATGCGCTCTCTTTCTTGTCGCAGGTGCCATATTCTACAGGACCGGTATTAGAAACCTGCATCAGTTCCAGGGACTTGGCAAGAAGATGCCGGTAACGACCACAGTGTTCCTGATTGCAGCTCTTTCAATGATTGGCGTGCCAGGGACCGTAGGGTTTACAAGCAAATGGTATCTTGCATTGGGATCGATAAATGCAGGGCAGTGGATATTTGTGATCGTTATCCTGGTCTCAAGCCTGCTCAATATAGTCTATTTCTGGCGGGTCTTTGACAACATCTGGTTCGGTCACCCGCATGAAGTTGAGCATATCAAACGAGATGAGGCCCCGCTTTCTATGCTGATACCGATGGTATTACTTGCCGTACTGTGCATATTCTTCGGATTGTTTGCATATTATCCGCTGCACTATGTACTTGAACCGCTGTCAAATGCACTGCTTGGAATAGGAGTACTTCCGTGAGGTGATAAATAATGGCAATAGAAACAGTTCATTCAATAACTCCCGCACTAGCAGTGCTTGTTTCAATGGTAGCATCAGTATTGATCCTTGCATTCGGCAAATACCCGAATATCAGGGAAGGCTGGACATTTGTGGCAGCTTTTATCAAGTTCTCCCTGGTGATCTCTATGCTGCCGTTGATACTTGAGGGTAAAGTAATAACTTATACGGTAATCGAGATGCTTCCCAACCTACCTATTGCATTCAAGGTCGATGCATTCGGAATACTGTTTGCAATAACATCATCATTTTTATGGATTTTCGTATCATCGTATTCCATAGGATATATGCGCACGCTTAAGGAACATGCGCAGACGAGGTATTATTTCTGCTTTGCGATAGCACTTTCATCAGCAATAGGGATAGCCTTCTCAGCTAACCTGGTCACGCTCTTTTTGTTCTATGAGTTGCTGACCATTTCTACATATCCGCTTGTTGCGCACACAGAAACTTCTGAGGCTATCAGTTCAGGCAGGAAATACCTGACATACCTGATGATATCAGGCATATCCCTGCTGTTCTCGATTCTGGTGGTTTACCATTATACAGGCACGACAGAATTTTCATTCAGCGGTATTGCCGGGCTGGAAACTCTACCGAGAACAACGCTCTATATACTGTTTATAACATTCATGGTCGGATGCGCAAAGGCTGCGTTCATGCCGCTGCATGCCTGGCTGCCTGCTGCCATGGTCGCTCCTACCCCTGTGAGTGCTCTATTGCATGCGGTAGCTGTGGTGAAAGCAGGTGTGTTTACTGCTATACGGGTAATTCTCTATGTGTTCGGAATTGATCTTATGGAAATAAGTGGTCTGTGGTTGTATATGGCATATTTTGTCTCGATCACCATCATTCTCGCCTCGATCTTTGCAATGACGCAGGATAATCTTAAAAAGAGACTTGCATATTCCACAGTGAGCCAGTTATCATATGTAGTATTGGGAGCAGTGCTGATCACGCAGCACGGCATTACAGGGGGGATGCTGCATATCCCGTACCACGGATTTATGAAGATCACGCTCTTCATGTGTGCCGGGGCCCTGATAGTGACAGCAAAGAAGGAGAATATCAGCGATATGAACGGGATTGCCAGACAGATGCCCATCACCATGCTTGCTTTCACAGTTGGAGCACTGGGAATGATCGGGATGCCGCCTGCTGGCGGGTATATCACTAAATGGTACCTGCTGCTTGGTGCGGCCGAGCTGGATAATATGATCCTGATAGGCGTGCTCCTTATCAGTGCCGTACTGAATGCCGCATACTTCTTCCCTGTCATATATGTTGCATTCTTCAAAAAACCCGATAAAGAGCTGACATATAAAGAAGCGCCACTGACCATGCTGGTACCTCTTACATTGACAGCGATCATATCGATAATCATAGGTATCTGGCCTGATGCGCCGGGTATGTTCCTTGATATTGTAAATATTGCAGTTGCGAATGTAACAGGAGGGGGGATCTAACATGTGGTTCTTAGAAAGATGGCTGGAAAATCCGAACACAGTGAAAAAAATGGTATATCTGCTTTACTTAAGTTTAATTATTGTATGTCTTATGGGAGTTGTTAACCAGTTTGCACCTTCAACAGAGCATGAATCAGATGAGGCACATACGGAACATGAAGCTATTGAAGAACATACGGAACATGAAGCT